>DAHWDR010000045.1:0-4396 GCA_027330745.1 Acetobacteraceae bacterium
GAGCGGACCGAGCAGCCGCACGCCTAGGGGCGTGGTGCCGGCGATCCAGGTTCCGAGGCGGATCCACCACGCCACCATCGGCGGATGGTCCGGGTAGCCGGCTTGCGGCACCCGCGACCAGATCCAGTAGTAGGTCTCGTCAGGCGAGAGCGGGGTGAGGGCGGCCACCGCCAGCCGGACCAGGGTGAGTGTCGCCAGCGCGGCCAGCGGGGCGGCCAGCCGGGCCGGGCGGCGAAAGCCGGGGACAGAGCCATGCATCGGGCGGAGGTGCGACGCGGCGGCGATGGGGTCAAGGCGGGGCGGGCGAAGGTGGACGGTCGCGCGGATCGGGCGGGGTCGATGCCCGTGCCCGCGGCCGGCCGACATGGGGCGCGGGACTGGCGCGGTGTTCGGGGGGGCAGCGCGGACGGCACCAGCCAGGCCACCGGAGCGAACACGCGGCATGATCTTAAAATTCGTGCCTAACCCCTTGCCCCGGCGCGATTCGGGCCGATAAGGTGATACCTGCCCATGGCTTGGCACGCCGTAAGCCCTCCGCCCCCGGCCTTCCTCCAGACGGGAGACGACGCATGAGCATCGCCGCCACCGCCCCCGCCGCGCCCGAGAGCGCCACCAACCCCCTCGACACCCTCGAACAGATCCTGCTCTCCAACGACTGGGCCTGCGACCGGCGCAACGACGCCGAAATGGCCGCCGAAGCCCCGGGACGCTGGTGCGACTACGGGTTGTTCTTCAACTGGTCGCACGAAATCAGCGCCATGCATTTCACCTGCGCGTTCGACCTGAAAGTGCCGGCGCGGCGCCGGGCCTCGCTGTACGAATTGCTGGCGCTGGCCAACGAGCGGCTGTGGATCGGCCATTTCGGCATGGACCCGGATGACGGGATGCCGGTGTTCCGCCACTCGGTGCTGCTACGCGGGGCGCCCGGGGCCTCGGCCGAGAGCCTCGAGGACATGGTCGATATCGCGCTCACCGAATGCGAGCGGTTCTTTCCCGCCTTCCAGTTCGTGCTGTGGGGCGGCAAATCCGCCGCCGAGGCGCTGGACGCCGCCATGCTGGACTGCGTGGGCGAGGCATGACCGCCCTCCCGCCGCTGCTGCTGGTCGGCGCCGGGCGGATGGGCGCGGCGATGCTGGCCGGCTGGCGGGAACTGGGGCTGGCGCCCTCCGTGGCGGTGGACCCTGCCCCCGCCGCGGCCGCCCTGGCCGGGGCCGACCTGACGGTGGTGGCGGACCCGACCGTCATCCCGGCCGGTTTCGCGCCCGAGGCGGTGGTGTTTGCGGTCAAGCCGCAATCCGCCGCCGCCACCCTGCCCGCCTATGCGCGCTTCGCCGGGCAGGCCGGGTTTCTTTCGATCATGGCCGGGCGCACCCTGGGCGGCATCCGCGCCCTGCTGGGGGAGACGGCGGCGGTGATCCGCGCCATGCCCAACACCCCCGCCGCCATCCGCCAGGGCATCACCGTGGCCTGCCCCGGCCCCGGCGTGACCGCGGCGCAGCGGGCGCTGGCCGAACGCCTGCTGGGGGCGATCGGCGAGGTCGCCTTCGTGGCGGACGAGGCGCTGCTGGACCCGGTGACCGCGGTCTCCGGCTCCGGCCCCGCCTATGTCTTCCTGCTGGCCGAGCTGCTGGAGCGGGAGGCGGCGGCGCAGGGGATCCCGCCCGATCTCGCGCGGCGCCTGGCGCGGCGGACGGTGGCCGGGTCGGGCGCGCTGCTGGCCGCCAGCGCCGAGGACGCGGCGGCGCTGCGGGTCGCGGTGACCTCGCCGGCCGGCACCACCGAGGCGGCGCTCAAGGTGCTGATGGCGCCGAACGCCTGGCCCGAGGCCATGGCGCGCGCGATCGAAGCCGCCACCGCCCGCTCGCGGGAACTGGCGGGCTGAGGCCGGCGTGCCTATCTCACCTTCCATGGACAATGACAGCTTCGACCATGCGCTGATGACCGCCGCCTTCGCCCTGGCGGGCGAGGACGGCTGGCACCGGCTTTCCATCGCCGCCGCGGCGCGCCGGGCGGGATTGCCGCTGGATCGGGCGCGACGGCGCTTTCCCGGGCGGGTGGCGCTGCTGGTGCGGCTGGGGCGGGCGGCCGACGCGGCGGCGCTGGCCGACGTGCCGGCCGAGGGTTCGGTGCGCGACCGGCTGTTCCATCTGCTGATGCGCCGGCTGGACATCCTGGGCGCGCATCGGGGGGGCGTGCTGGCGCTGCTGCGGGCCCTGCCCTTCGATCCGCCGCTGGCGCTGTTCCTGGCCGCCGCGACGCGGCGCAGCATGGGCTGGATGCTGGAGGCCGCCGGCGTGCCGGCCACCGGCCCGCGCGGGATGCTGCGGGTGAAGGGGCTGGTGGCGGTCTGGCTGTGGACCCTGCGCGCCTGGCGCAGCGACGAGTCCGAAGATCTTTCGGCCACCATGGCGGCGCTGGACACGGCGCTGGCGCGGGCCGAGCGGGCGGCGGGCTGGCTGGACCGGAGGGCGCCCGCAGGGGAAGTGTAGGGGGTTTGCAACCCGGACGCGCATTAATAATACACTGATTTGCATTGACATCATCGCGGCCGTCTGTCATTATCGCCGCATGAACAGATTTTTTGGACGCATCGCCCGCCTGCTCCGTGCCCGCCGCGGCGTCACCGCTCTGGAATTCGCGCTGGTGGCGCCAATGCTGCTGACCCTCATGCTGGTGGTGATGGAAGGCGGCATCCTGCTGTTCGGGCAGGCCGCGCTGGATGCCGCCACCGCCAACGCGGCGCGGCTGATCCGTACCGGCCAGGCGCAGCAGGCGACGAACGGGCAGGCTCTGTTCACCAACGCCGTCTGCACTGGCGTCGCCAGCGTGGTCAGCTGCGGGTCGCTCTGGATCGACGTGAAATCGGGCACCAGCTTCGCGGCCCTGACCAGCTCCGTTTCCACGACCGGGTCTCCCGGCACGGTGAGTTTCTCGCCAGGCGGTCCCTCGTCGGACGTGCTGGTGCAGGTAGGCTACACCCCCGACAGCTCGGTCCCGCTGGTCGGCGCGCTGCTCGGCGCGGCCTTCGCGCCGCTGATGGTTTCCACCCAGGTCTTCCAGAACGAGGCGTATTGAGATGACTCGTTTCCGCCACGCGCGCCGTGCGACGAGCGCCCTGGAATTCGCCCTGATGGCGCCGATCCTGTTGGTGCTGGCGACCGGGGCGATGGGCCTCTGCCTTGTCATCCGCGCCCGCACCGATCTGTCCGAGGCGGCCAACGCGATGGCCGAGCTGGTCGCGGCACAGGCCACGGTGACGCCCGCCGAGATCACCGATTTCTGCGCTGGCGCCGGCGCCGCGATGACCCCCTACGCAAGCGCGCCGTTGCAGATCGGCATCGCCAGCGTGACCAACACCGGCGGCACCGCGGCCACCGACTGGAGCGACACCAGATGCGGCGGCGGCGCCGCCATCGCGAGCCCCGCCAGCCTCGCCGCCGGGGTGGTGCCCGATGCCGGGGACAGCACCATCGTGGTGCAGGCCAGCTACGTCTTCCACAATCCGCTGACCCTGGTGCTGCCGGCGACCTTCGACCTGAGCGTCACCGCCTATGCCCGGCCGCGCTCCAACGCGACCGTGACCTACAACTGACCGCCGGAGGATCACCGATGTCCAAAGCCGTCCTCTGCCTGCCCGCCGATCGCCGCGCCGGCGTGGCCCTGCTCACCGCGCTGGGCATGGTGCCGATGATCCTGGCCGCCGGCATCGCGGTGGATCTCTCGCGCGTCACCGCGTTCCGCACGGCGCTGCAGAGCGCCGCCGATCAGGCGGCGCTGGCGGGCGCCACGGTCTATGACAGTTCCGGCCAGGCAACCGTCGCGGAAACCGTCGCCAAGGCCTACATGACCCAGGCCGAGGCCGGACTTCCGGCCAATGACGGGGTCTCCGTGAATGTGGTGTCGGGGACCAGTTCCGGCGCCGGAGGAGCTACCGCCGGCTACACCATCACGGTCAGCGCAAGCGCCGACGTGCCCACGACGCTGATGTCGCTGGTGACGCCGTCGGTGAGCACCGCGGTGACCGCGAGCGCGCTCAATCCCGCGATCACGCTCGCGCCGAACGGGGTTTCGGTCGGCAACACGACGCAGGACAGTAACACCGTCTATTGGTACGTGGTCCATCAGGACGGCAGCCGCCCGTCCGGCGCCGATCTGCACCAAATGAGCGCGGGCGGCGGCGCCCAGATCACCGCCACCGCTGGCGACCGCATCGGCTTCGCCCTGTGCGACCACCACAACCCGACCGGCGCGGAAGATCAGCAGACCACCACCTGGACCTACTCGCAGGACCAGTCGGACGGCAGCGACATGGGGCAAAGCTGCGCGCTGCGGACGGTCGTGCGCGGTGAGGATCAGGGCGACGATGCGCCGGATGCGCCGACCTCCTGCCCCACCG
>DAHWDR010000232.1:0-11363 GCA_027330745.1 Acetobacteraceae bacterium
CGCCGGCGCCCGCCTTGCCAAGCCGCACCGGGACCCGCGCACTCCCCACCCACGCCGAACCAAAGGGAAGGGTTCCAAGGGCCCACCCTTGGCGGGCGTCCAGGGGGCAGCGCCCCCTGGCCTTCCTTACTCGCGCGCCCCCCAAAACCCAGCATCAGCCCCTGGCGAGGAGGGGATGTCCGGTCATTTCCGCCGGTTGCGGCAGGTTCATCAGGGCCAGCATGGTGGGGGCGAGGTCGGCGAGGCGGCCGTTGTGGAGCTGTTGGCCGCTGGTTCCTGGTGCCATCAGCACGACGGGCACTGGGTTGGTGGTGTGGGATGTGTGGGGGCCGCCGGTTTCCGGATCGCGCATGGTTTCGCAGTTGCCGTGATCGGCGGTGACCAGCAGCGCGCCGCCTTGTGCGATGACGGCGGCGGCAATGCGGCCGAGCGCGGTATCGACCGTTTCCATCGCGCGGATTGCGGCGGGCAGATTGCCGGTATGGCCGACCATATCGGGGTTGGCGTAGTTCAGCACGATCATATCGTAGTGGCCGGTTGCGATCGCGGCGACCACCTTGTCGGTCAGTTCCGGGGCGGACATCTCGGGTTGCAGGTCGTAGGTGGCGACTTTAGGGGACGGGACCATGATGCGATCCTCGCCGGGAAATTGGGCTTCGCGGCCGCCGTTCAGAAAATAGGTGACGTGGGGGTATTTCTCGGTTTCCGCGGCGCGCAGCTGGGTGCGGCCGGCATCGGCGACGACTTCGCCCAGGATCTGGGTCAGCTGGTGGGGCGGGAACAGCGTGGTCAGGAAGGCGTCCAGCACGGTGCTGTATTGGGTCATGCCGGCGGCGGCGGCAAAGCTGATACGGCGGTGGGGGAAGCGATCGAAACCCGGGTCCAGCAGCGCAGCCAGGATTTCGCGCACCCGGTCGGCACGGAAATTGAAGCACAGGATGGCGTCGCCGTCGCGCATGCCGGCGTACTCGCCGATGATCGCCGGCGGGACGAATTCGTCGAATTTTCCGGCGGCATAGGCGGCTGCCATAGCCGCTTCGGGCGTGCCGAAGCGGTCGCCGGTCGCCTCCGCCAGCGCGGTGTAGGCGCGGGCCACGCGGTCCCAGCGGTTGTCGCGGTCCATGGCGAAATAGCGGCCGGTGACGGTGGCGATCCGGGTGCCCGGCGGCAGCGCAGCGGCGAGACGGCGCAGGTCCTCGGCGCCCGACTGCGGTGGGGTGTCGCGCCCATCGGTGAAGGCGTGGACCACCGTCGGCACCGCCGCCTGGCCCAGAATGCCAGCCAGCGCGACGGCGTGATCCTGATGCGAATGCACCCCGCCCGGGGACACGAGCCCCATCAGGTGGCAGGTCCCGCATGAGGCTTTCAGCTTGCCGATCAGCCCGGTCAACGCCGGCGCGCGCGCGATCGATCCATCCGCGACCGCGGCGGAGATGCGCGGCAGATCCTGCATCACCACGCGCCCGGCGCCGATATTCAAATGCCCGACCTCGGAATTGCCCATCTGCCCGTCCGGCAAGCCGACATCGGCGCCGGAGGTGCGCAAGAACCCGTGCGGGCAGGTCTGCCACAGCCGGGAGAAGTTCGGGGTGCGCGCGAGACGCACCGCGTTGTCGGCGGTCTCCTCGCGCCAGCCGAAGCCGTCCAGGATCACCAGCATCACGGGGCGCGGGGGGGGGGTGACATGGCGGGCGTCCTTGCGCGAGGGCTTGGGGGGTAGCCCCGGCGGGTGGCGGATTCAAGGCCGCAGGCTGGACGCGACCCGCGCCGCGGCGCCATGCTGGCGGCCAAAGCTCATCGGAGGAAACGCTATGCAGGTCGGAATCATCGGTCTCGGCATCATGGGTTCGGCCATCGCGCGCAACTGCGTCCGCGCCGGGCTTGCCGTCACCGGCTTCGATATCGATCCTGCCCGCCGCGCCGAACTGGCCGCCGCCGGCGGCACCGCCGCGCCGGACGCCGCCACGGTCGCCGCCGCGGCGGATGTGATCCTGACCAGCCTACCCAGCGTCGCCGCGCTGGACGCAACCGTCGCCGCCCTGGTCGCCGCAAACCGCCCCCCGAATCGGCCTGGCCAGATCGTGGCCGAGCTTGGGACCTTGCCGATCGAGGTCAAGGAACGCGCCCGCGATCGTCTCGCCGCCGCCGGGATCGTGCTGCTGGATTGCCCGCTCAGCGGCACCGGCGCGCAGGCCGTCACCGGAGATCTGGTGGTGCTGGCCTCGGGCGATGCGGCGGCCTGCGAGAAACTTGCGCCGGTCTTCGCGGGCTTCGCCCGGCTGACCCGCTATGTCGGCCCGTTCGGCAACGGCATGAAGATGAAAATGGTCGCCAATCTGCTGGTGGCGATCCACAATGTCGCCTCCGCCGAGGCGATGGTGCTGGGGATCAAAGCCGGCCTGGACCCGGCCGCGATTGTCGATGTGATCGGTGCCGGGGCGGGCACGTCGCGCGTGTTCGAGCTGCGCGCGCCGCTGATGGCAAGCCGGACCTATGAGCCGCCGACGATGAAATGCGACATCTGGCAGAAGGACATGGCGATCATCGGCGCATATGCCGCGCAGTTGGGGGTGGCCGCGCCGCTGTTTGCCGCCACCGTGCCGGTCTACAACGCCGCGATCGGCCAGGGCCGCGGCGGGCAGGATACCGCGGCGGTGTGCGCGGTGCTGGAGGAGATGGCGGGGGTGAAGCGGTAGGCCGCTATTTCTTACGCGTGATCGCCAGGGCCGCCGCCGCCACCTCGACCAGCAAGGCCGGCCAGCGCCATTCGGCGGCGATGCCGGCCAGCGCCTCCCGCCGCAATCGCGCGGCATCCTCGGCCAGCGGGTCCGGTGCCGGCGACCGCAGTGCGGGGAGGGCCAGGAGCGCGGCCGGTATGAGGTTGACCCCAGCCGCGCTCAGCGCTGCCTCCCACCCGGCCAGGCGTGCGCTCAGCGCCAACCAGAGCGCCAATTCCAGGAACACCACGGTGGCCAGTGCGAACGGAAGCGCCATCCCGGCCCGAGCGGCGCGGCAGAGGGTGACGCGCAGCCGCCGCCGCAGCCGTAGCGTCTCGGCTTGGGCCGCCACCCCCGCAAGGCGGAATGCGCGCATCGCTCAGGGCAGGATGCGGCCGAGGGCGAACCCGACCACTGCGGCAATCAAAACCGCGGTCAGCGGGCGAGTCCGGATTTGTCCCGCCGCCGTGTCGGCCTGGGCCTGAACGCAGTGCAGCGCCTTATCGGCGGCATCGGCGGCGCGGCCGGCCGCACCCGCCAGGGCCGGCTCCACCTTGTCCTTCAGCAGGCCTTCGACCTGCGCGCGTAGTTGGGCCAGCTGATCCTGCAGGCTTGAGGAAGCAGCATCATAGATTCCAGAACTGGACATTGCGTGGCTCCTTGAGGACTACGCCCATGACCTGGGGCGGAGAGGCGGAGGTTTCCAGCCCCGTACAAACCGCTTAACAGATGCGCATGATCGATGGAGCCTGTCATGGCAAGCCCGCCCACACATAAGACCCCGGCCCAGTCCGGCTGGGACCACGACGCCGCGCTGGCCACGGCGCGGATGCTGCTGGAAATCCAGGCGGTCAATTTCCGGCCCGAGGAGCCGTATACTTTCACCTCCGGCTGGAAATCCCCGGTCTATATCGACTGCCGCCGGATCATCTATTTCCCGCGCGTGCGGTCCAAGATCTGCGAGCTGGCGGTCGAGAAGCTGCATCGCCATGTCGGCTACGAGACGATCGAGGCGGTGGCCGGCGGGGAGACCGCGGGCATCCCCTTCGCCGCCTGGATCGCCGACCGCATGGCCGCGCCGATGGCGTATGTGCGCAAGAAGCCCAAGGGCTTCGGCCGCAACGCGCTGATCGAGGGCGACGTGCCGGAGGGCAAGCGCACCCTGCTGGTGGAGGATCTGACCACCGACGGGCAATCGAAGATCCGCTTCGCTCAGGCGCTGCGCGATGCCGGGGCGTTGGTGAACCATGCTTTCGTGGTGTTCTTCTATGGCGTGTTCCCCGGCGCGTTCGAGACGCTCGCCAAGATGGACGTCACGCTGCATCACCTGTGCACGTGGTGGGACGTGTTGGAGGTCTGCCGCGACCGACCCTATTTCTCGGATGGCGCGCTGACCGAGGTGCGGCGGTTCCTGGAAAATCCGGTCGCCTGGTCAGGCGCGCATGGCGGGATTGCATCGGCCGAGGAAGCCGCCGCGGCGCGGCGCGCAGCGATGGAGGGGTGACGCCAATCGCCCGGTCCGGCACGGGGGTCAACATCAAGGGCGATTGCTATGGCATGCCGACGCCGCGCGGGCCGTGTGCGCGGCTGAACGGATTACGGAGGGTAGTCTTATTTCTTCCGGGTCGCGACATATGGTTTTGACTTGGTTATGCTCGGCCCTGCCCGTCCTCGGATACCCGCCTTGGAGTGCCCGTTACCATGAAGCCACGCATAGTCTTCCTCGGTAACGCCCTGGCTAGCGCTCTCTATCACGCGTGGCTCGGATGCATAATTGGATCGAGCGCGTATGATAGTATATGGGTGAATTATCAGCACGTTTCCGATTCAGACGTGGCCGCGATACGCATGGCGGATGTAGTCGTGCTACAGGTCTCCGACATCGAAGGATTCGACATCGAGGGCGCCGGGACACGTGCCAGAATCATTCGATTCCCATACGTAAACGGTTCCTTCCTGTGGCCCTATGCCGGCCAGACCCATCCGCGATGGGGGGAAACCCCGATGCATATCTGCGGCGCCTTTGCCGGCGAATGCGGAGATGGGTTTCTGGCGCAACTCTTTATGAACGGGGCAACTGCCCGAGATGCTGTTGCCGCATACGCTGAACTGGATATCGTCAGGACGGCACGGATTGAGCGTCGATTCGAAATCGGCTTGGAGACTCAGCGGTTACGCGACCAGAAGGCAGGTTTCGACGTCAGCATTGCAGATTATATTTCCGACAACATCGAAAGTCAGCCGTTGTTCATCTCCCGTCAGAACCTCGCCAAACCACTATTCTGGCATCTGGCCCGGATCGTGTTTTCGCAGCTTCTGAAGGAATTAGGAGATTGCGAACGAAAGGTCGATCAAGCCGAACGGTTGCATCATATTTCCCTGTGGGGCCTACTGGAAATGCCGATCCATCCCGGGATCGTCAGCTATTTCCACATACCAGGGCGTGACCCCGCATACAAATTCAGAGTAAATCGCTCTCGGCTGACGTTTGATGATTATGCCTCCGACTACATCAATGGAATATATCAGATCGACATATTCGAAGGTATTCGATTGCTGGACAGTGGGCAATATGAAGCAGCGGAAGCGCATCTCACGCGAGGAATTAAGCTCGCACCGTCATCGCCAGATGCGGCTGCCGCAATGAGCCGGTTGCTTGCCCATCTGGGACGGAAGCAGGAAGCACTCGAGTACGCATGCGCGTCCGTGCATCTGGATACCGATGACCAGCGCAATCTGACTCTCCTCGCGGAGCGCTATCTGGACCTCGGTTGGCATTCCGCCGCTCGGGCGGCAATTGAACGCTCGCTGGAGATTCATTTTTTTGACTGGCACTCGAACCAGTTGCTGATCGATTTGTGTCTTCGTAGCGGCGACTCCACTCGCGCCCTGAGTCTGGCGTACCACTTGGGAGCCATGCTTCCCGACCATCACTCCGCGCAGTTCCGTCTGTGTCAGCTGTACCTGCAGCATGGCATGCTCGACAGTGCCGAGGAGGCGCTCCGACGTTTGCATGAGGCCGCGTCCTCCTCGCCGCGAGATGGACGACCACACGCTGATCTGGGCTATGTATTCTGGACCATGGGCCGCATCGACAAAGCAACGGATGAATTCACTACGGCGATAAGATTGGCGCCGGACCGAGAGGACTTTAAGGCGGCGTTGTCGACGTTACTTATTCATTCGTCTCAAAAGTGATGTTTTTCTTTTCGGGCGCGGGCCGCCACGCGCTCCAGGTCAATGCCCCAGGTCGGTCGGATGCTCCAACGCCCGAGAAGGATCGCGCGGCGGGGCAGTGACCGCCGCGATATAGCGCGCGGCGGAAGACGCGACCGCCTCTGTGCCGCCCGCGGCGATCACCCGGTCCCACCATGCGCCGTACACGCGCCCGAACGCCCACGGCACAAGCTTCGCCGCGATCCCACGCACGGTCCCGGCATCCAGCGGAATGAGGTTCGGGTAGCTGCGCATGAAGCTGACGCGCCGGTCCGGCCCCACCTGCAGGATATCGCCCGACAACAAGGCGCCCGCGCCCGCCGCCCAGTGCAGCACCGTGCCGCCGGCAAAATGTCCGCCCAACCGGATCAGGGTCAGGCCCGGCAGCGCCTCCAGGGTCTCGCCCTCCCAGAACCGGATCGCCGGGTCCGGGTCCATCACATGCACGCGATCGGCCGCGTGCAGAAGGATCGGGGCGGCAAACGCGCGCGCGAAGCTGGTCATCGCCGCGTAATAATGCGGATGAGAGATTGCGATCGCGGCGATCCCACCCAGCGCCGCGATGATCCGCTCGGTGGCGGGGTCCAGCAGGCTGATGCAATCCCACAGCAGATTACCCACCGGGGTGGTCACCAGCAGCGCACGCTGGCCGATGGCAAAGCCCGGCGTGGTGCCAATGCCAAGCAGGCCCGGTTCGTGTTCGGCGAAGGCGTTGCGATGAGTGCGGGCCAGGGCGTCCGGGGTGGTCCACGCCTGGCCCAGCGGGTTCACATATTGGCGTTCATCGGCGCAGATGGCGCAGGCGGCCGGCGGCGCCGGCGTCTCCGGATACTGCGTGCCGCAGGTGGTGCAGAGGAACCGAGGCATCCTGGCCGCCGCGCGCTCACCCGGATCACATCGGCGGCCTGACCCCATCGATCCCCGCGTTGACCGCGATCGCGGTCATCTTCCCGCGCGGACCCACGGCCACGACGAACACGCCCGCGCCCTGTTTCAGCTCGGCCCGGGTCCCCGGCAGCAGCGTCACGATCGGCGCGGAGGGCGGCACGATAACGGTCTGCGTGCCGCCGGCATAGGTGACGGTGATCTGCTTGCCGCCTGCCGCCCCGGCAGTCGTGGCGACGGTGCCGTTGGTCATGCTGCTCGCCACCGTCGTCGGCGCGGCAGCGGTGATGGTCCCGTTGGTCATGCTACTGGCGGTGGTGCCGTGCCCGGCACGGGTCGTGTCCCTGATCCGGTCCCAGGGATAGTGCCCCTCCCCCACGCCTTTCATCGCCGGCGGGAACACCAGGACTTCCAACGCGACCTGCTTGCCGCCCGCCGTCTTCGTCGCGGTGCCGATATAGCTGCCAGGGGCCACATGATCCAGCGAGGTGCGCGTCACTTCCCGGTACGCGGTCTTGGCGGTCAGATGGATCGGTACGGTCGGGCCGGCCGCGGTGTGCACCAGCAGCGTGTCGCCGTGGACTCCGGCGATGGTGCCGCGGATGCGCGTCGGCTTGGGCGCGGCGAGCGCGGGGCAGGCAGCGAGCAGGGCGGCGGCAAGCACGAAAGCCGGAATACGGGTCATGGCGGTACCTTCTAAAGTTTCGGGCCAAGGTTTCGGGCCAAGGTTTCGGGGCGACGTTTCCGGCACCATCAGACGCCATCGCCTGCTTTTGGTCCAGCGCGCGCCGCTGGCGACAAACGCCGCCGTTCGGGGGCGCCCCGAAGCCGCTGAAGCTGCTATAGGCTGGCCCCCATCATCTGTCGGCCGCCATGGACTGGACCGCCCCCGCTATCATCCTGGAAATTCGCCCCTACGGCGAAGCCGACATTATCGCCGCGGTGATGACCGAGGTGCACGGGCTGCATCGCGGCCTGGTCCGCGGCGGTGCGTCCCGCGCCCATGCCGGTCTGTGGCAGCCGGGCAATCTGGCGGAATTACGCTGGGTGGCGCGGCTGGCCGACCAGCTGGGTGCCTTCACCGGCGAACTGGTCCACCCCAGCGCCGCACTGGCGATGGACGATCCGCTGACGTTGGCAATCCTGTCCGCCGCCGTCGCCACCGCCGCCGGCGCACTGCCCGAGCGTCAGGCCCATCCAAGGGTGTTCACCAACCTGCTGCATGTGATCGCGCATCTGGCCCAGGGGGCCGCGATGCTGCCGGACCTGATCCGCTGGGAAGCCGGGCTGCTGGGCGAACTGGGCTATGGCTTGGACCTGACCGCCTGTGCAGTCACCGGAGCGACCGAGGATCTGGCCTTTGTCTCCCCCCGCTCCGGCCGCGCCGTGACGGCGGCGGCCGCCGCGGCCTGGAAGGCCAGGCTGCTGCCGCTGCCGGCGTTCCTGACCACCCCCGAAGCCCCGGCAACGCTCGCGGATTGCCGCGACGGCCTGGCGCTGACCGGGCATTTCCTCGCGCGCGACGCGTTCGGACTGCACCACAAGCCGCTGCCTCAGGCGCGCGCGATGCTGTACGACCGCGTCGCCACCCTCGCCCTGTTGGAGTCGCCCCCGGATGCCGGATGATATCGGCCATATCGAACCCGCCAAGCTGGCCGACGCGCTGAGCGAGCGGTACCTCGCCTACGCCCTGTCCACGATCATGTCGCGCAGCTTGCCGGACGTGCGCGACGGGCTGAAACCGGTACATCGCCGGCTGATCTACGCGATGCAGCAGCTGCGCCTGGACCCCGGTTCCGGGTTCAAGAAATGCGCCCGTGTGGTGGGCGACGTGATCGGCAAGTTCCACCCGCATGGCGACGTGGCGGTGTACGAAACCCTGGTGCGGCTCGCGCAGGATTTCGCCGTCCGCTATCCGTTGGTGGAGGGCCAGGGCAATTTCGGCAATATCGACGGCGATAACCCGGCCGCTATGCGCTACACCGAGGCGCGCCTGACCGAGGTGGCCCAGGCGCTGCTGGAAGGGATCGACGAAGACGCGGTCGATTTCCGTCCCACCTATGACGGCGAGGACGCGGAACCCGTCGTGCTCCCCGGCGCCTTCCCCAACCTGCTCGCCAACGGCGCAGCGGGGATCGCGGTCGGCATGGCAACCTCCATCCCGCCGCACAACGCGGGCGAGATCTGCGCCGCGGCATTGCATCTGCTGCGTGAACCGGAGGCCACCACGGCGGCGCTGCTTGCGTATCTCCCCGGCCCCGATTTCCCGACCGGCGGCATTTTGGTGGAGGACGCAGCGTCAATCCGCACCGCCTATGAAACCGGTCGCGGCGGTTTCCGCTTGCGCGCGCGCTGGGAGGTGGAACCGGGCAAATACGGTGCCTGGCGCATCGTGGTGACGGAAATCCCGTATCAGGTGCAGAAATCCCGCCTGATCGAGCAGATCGCAGCGCTGATGGAGGACAAGAAACTCCCCTTGCTGGGCGACATCCGCGACGAAAGCGCGGAAGACATCCGCCTGGTGCTGGAACCCAAGACGCGCGGCGTGGAACCGGAGGTGCTGATGGAGACGCTGTTCCGCGCCTCGGCCCTGGAAACGCGATTTCCGCTGAACATGAACGTGCTGGACGTGGGCCGCACGCCCCGGGTGATGGGGCTGCACGAGGTACTGGCAGCCTGGCTCGCGCATCGGCGCGAGGTGCTGATCCGTCGCTCCAACCACCGCCTGGCGGCGATCGAGCGGCGGATGGAAATCCTGTCCGGCTACCTGATCGTCTATCTGAACCTGGACGAGGTAATCCGCATCATCCGCGAGGAAGACCATCCGAAACCACCGCTGATCGCGCGCTTCGAGCTGACCGACACCCAGGCCGAGGCGATCCTGAACATGCGCCTGCGGTCCCTGCGGCGCCTGGAGGAGATGGAGCTCAAGCGCGAACACACCGCGCTCGGGCGCGAGGGCAAGGGTCTGCGCGCGCTGCTGGCCGATGCCGGGCTGCAACGCGATCGGATCGCGACCGAGATCGCCGCGATCCGCGATCGGTTCGGGGTGGGACCGTTGGGCGCGCGGCGCACCACGCTGGGCGCCGCGCCCGCGGCCCTGACGATCGGCACCGAAGCGTTCGTGGAACGCGAGGCGATCACCGTCATCCTGTCCGAAAAGGGCTGGATCCGCGCGCTGAAGGGCGCGGTCGCCGATCCCGCCGAGCTGCGCTTCAAGGAAGGCGACCGGCTGCAACTTCTCCTGCCCTGCCAGACCACCGATCGGCTGGTGTTGTTTGCGACCAACGGCCGCGCCTACACGCTGAAACCCGCCGACCTGCCGCGCGGGCGTGGCGACGGCCAGCCGGTCCGGCTGCTCGCCGAACTGGGCAACGAGGACGATCTGGTCGCGCTGTTCGTGCCCGAGGATGGCGGGCGGTACCTGCTTGCCTCGGCCGGCGGGCGCGGCTTCGTGGTGGCAAGCGCTGAGCTGCTGGCGGAGAAGCGCACCGGACGGCAGTTGTTGAACCTGCGACCCGGGGAGGAAGCGGTGCTGTGCGTGCCGGTCGCCGGCGATCACGTGGCCGTGGTCTCGACCGCGCGGCGGTTGCTGGTGTTCCCGCTGGATCAGGTGCCGGAACTGGGGCGCGGCGCGGGCGTGATCCTGATGCGGTTCAAGGATGCCACGCTGGCCGACGCGCGCGTGTTCCGTCTGGCCGACGGGCTGAGCTGGCGGCTGGGCGAGAAGACGCGGACCGAAGCGGATCTGCGCCCCTGGCTGGGCGAGCGCGGACAGGCCGGGCGCGCGGTGCCGAACGGGTTTCCGAAGTCCGGGCGGTTCGGCTGAGAGTTTGGGAAGGAAGGTGCGGTCGGCCGCCAGAACGGTTTGAAAAGAGGTGCTGCCGGGATTTCAAACAGATCGCCGCGACCGATCGGGCAAGGCCGGTTCGCGGGGACGTCAGAAGCTTTCCAAGTGCGAGTCATTTGGAGGATCGGCCGAGCGGCGTTGCCAGATGGCGCCGCATCTGTCACCTGATCGTGCGGCGTCACGATCTGCGGTGCTCCTGCCATGCGCGCCTTCCCCTGCCTGCCGCTGCCTCGCTGGAGCGCACCTCACCGCGCCTGGCCGATCGTGGTCGCCGCGCCGTTCGATGCGCTGCCCGCGGCGATCACCGCGGGCTGTGGCGCCGCCGAACGTTTCCATCCGCCCCCGCGGGCCGACATCCCGCACGCCGCCGCCGGCCGCGACATGAACCGGCCCGCGCCATGATCCTGGAATCCCGCCTGTCACTTGGCGTGCAGACGGTGCATCGGCTCACCGGGTCCGCGACCGCCCCCTGGCTCCCCAGCATCGACGAGCTGGTCGCGCTGACCGAGCTGGTGGATCGGTCGGGTTATGATTCCCTCTGGGTCGGCGATCACATCGCGTTTCCGGTGGCGATCCTGGATCCGCTGTTACAGCTGGCGCAATGCGCGGTGGTCAGCCGGCGGCTGCGCCTCGGCACCGGGGTCTATCTGCTGCCGCTGCGCCATCCCGTCCCGGTGGCGAAACAGGTCGCGACC
>DAHWDR010000060.1:0-3206 GCA_027330745.1 Acetobacteraceae bacterium
GCGGTTCTATCCCTCCGGGCGTGACCCAGACATGCCGGCTGCCCCGTTCCGGCCTGTTCGCTGCGCTGCTCGCCCTGGCTGCGCAGCTTGCGTTCGCGGCCAGCGTTCCGCAACCGGTGCTGCTGGCGCTGGGGTTTACCCCGATCTGTCATGCGGGCCGCCCGGGCCGGATCCCGGCGCGCCGCTTGCCCCCGGCCCGCGCAGTCTCTCCGCTGTGTCTGGCCCTGGCGCTCCCCGCCGCGCCGCTTGCGGCGGCTCCCCGGCTGCCGGTGCCGCGCGTCCTGCCGCGCGTGCAGGTCCGCGCCCCGCCGCCGCCGGAAGCTGTGCCGGCCCCTTACCCGCTCGCCGCGGCGCCGCGCGGCCCGCCCACGCGCGCCTGACCCTGCCGTCGTTCTCGCGTTGCCCCTGTCCTTGCCAGGAACCCCACCACGATGTTCCGCTTTGTCCGCCGCCGCGCGCGGCTCGCCGCGATCCTGTCGTTGTCCGCCATGCTGGCGGTGCCGCCGCGCTTTGCCGTCGCCGCGCCCGTCGCCGTGACCGGCGCCTGGTTCCGCTATCTGCTGTCCGCGATCCCCGCCGGCGGCTACATGACCCTGCACAATCCGGGGGCGACGGCGATGGTGCTGACCGGTGCCAGGTCGCTGGCCTGCGGCAGCCTCCTGTTCCATCGCAGTGAGACGGGCGGCGGGACCGATCGCATGGTCCGCGTGCGCCAGATCACGCTGCCGCCGCGCGGGCAGGCGGTATTCGCCCCGGGCGGGTATCACCTGATGTGCCTGTCCCCGCACATGCATCCGGGTCAGACCGTCACCGTCACCTTGCGGTTCGCCGACGGATCGCGCCAGACGGCGCGGTTCGCGGTGCGCGGGGCAAATGGCACGCCGCCGGCGACACCGATGAAGATGAAGATGCAATGAGGCCCGCGATGACATCGCTGCTCCGTCGCGCCGGGCTTGTCTGCGCGCTGTTGTTCGCCCCGATCGGCATGGCTGCGCCCGCGCGTGCCGCGCCGTGGCACGATATCGATATACGCGGCTCGGCTCCTCGCCTCGGTTTCGCCGCCACCGATGCTGCCAGCGGGACGCCCGCCACCGCCGCCGATTTCCGCGGCAAGATCGTGCTGCTCTATTTGGGCTATACCGACTGCCCGGATATCTGCCCGTTGACCTTGCACAACATCGCCGTGGTGTTGCAGCGGTTGGGGAAGCAGGCAGCCGAAATCCGGGTGTTGTTCGTGACCGTTGATCCGCATCGCGATACGCTACCGGTCCTGCATCGCTACGCCGCCCTGTTCGGACCGCAATTCGTGGGCCTACGTCCCGATGCCAACCAACTGGCGCGGCTGGCGCGGCGCTATCGGCTGGCCTACTCGGTCGATTCGGGTGACGCGGGCCACCCGTACGCGGTCACCCATTCTGCCGCGGTGTTTGTGTTCGACCGGACCGGCGCGGCGCGGCTGCTAATCCCGTCGCTGGATTCCGCCACACCGGACCTGGCCGGTGTTACCGCGGATTTGCGGCGGCTGCTGCGCGGAGATGGCGGCAGCGGCTGGTTCGCCTGGTTGGCGCGGCGAATCTGAGGAAACTGGGTATGGGCGTGCCGATGACCCTGACGGTACCGATCGATTCGGCGGCGATCCCCGGCGACGGAGGGCGCCTGACGGGGAGGCGCTGGGCCTGGCTGGTGCCATTGGGCCTTGGCGCCCTCGGCGCCGTGCTCGACTGGGCGACGACATTCCGCCCGGCGGCAATGCCGATATGGCTGCCGTTCGATTTCTCGTGGTTCGCCTGGGCGGGCACGGCGCTGCCGCTGTGGTGGTACCTGCGCGGCCTGGCGCTGCTGCCGGTGGGCGAGCGCCCCGGCCGTTGGCGCACGGCATCGTTCGTGCTGGGCCTGGGGCTGATCTGGGCCGTGCTGCAAACGCGATATTTGTATCTGGCCGAACACGAGTTCTTCCTCAACCGCATCCTGCACGTGGTCCTGCATCATCTGGGCCCCTTCCTGGTGGCACTTGGACTGGCGGGGGCACCGATCCGAGCCGGGATGCCGGCGCGGCTGCGGCGCGTGGTGACGGGCCGGGCAGTGCGGGCGGTTCTGGCGCCGCTGCAACAGCCGTTCGTGGCCGCGGTCCTGTTCGTGGGATTGGTCGCGTTCTGGCTCTGGCCGCCGATCCATTTCGTATCCATGATCGGGCATCGGCTATTCTGGATCATGAACTGGACCATGGTGCTGGACGGGCTGCTGTTCTGGTGCCAGGTTCTGGACCCGCGCCCGTGTCCGCCGGCGCGCACCGGCTTCGGGGTGCGGGCGGCGATGGCGGTGAGCGTGATCTTCCCGCAGATCCTGATCGGCGCGCTGATCGTATTCGCGCGCCACGACATCTATCCGTACTACAATTATTGCGGTCGGTTTTTCCCGTCGATCGGCCCGCTCTATGACCAGCTGATTGGCGGCATGGTGATCTGGATTCCGCCGGCGATGATGAGCATCGTTGCGCTGCTGGTGGTGCTGTGGCATCTGCGCCAGGCCGAGGAAGCGGCGCCGCGCCCGCTCGATCCGCGGGCGATACGGATGGAGGCGCTGTCGCGGCGTTGGACCGGACGATGAGCGCGCGCGATCCGGCTGCCCGTGGTTACGCCCTTGTGGGCGTGCTGTTCGCGGTTCTTCTGTTCGCTGCCGGCGGGTTCCTGTGGTTCTCGGGCCAGCGCGGAGATATCGTCGGCGGACCGTTCCGCCTGGAAAATGCGGCCGGGCAGGTGGTGACCGCGCGATCCTTTCGTGGCCGCTACATGCTGGTCTACTTCGGCTACACCCATTGCCCGGATGTCTGCCCGACCACGCTGTCGGCGGTCGCGGCAGCGTTGCAGGTGCTGGGCGCGAAGGGGGCGGCGATCGTTCCGGTGTTCATCACCGTCGATCCCGCCCGCGATACGCCTGCGGTGATGGGGCATTACGCGGCGCTGTTCTCGCCACGGATCGTCGGCTTGTCCGGGACGCCGGCGCAGATCGCGCGCGTGGCGGGCGCGTATCATGTGTATTACGCCAGGCACGTCACCGGGCCGGGGCCGGATGATTATTCGATGGACCACAGTTCGGTGCTGTATCTGATGGGACCGGACGGGCGGTTCGTCGCCCCGGTGCCGGCGGATGCCTCAGCCAGGCAGATCGCCGCCGAGCTGGCGCGGCTGACCTCGTAGCCTACCCGC
>DAHWDR010000069.1:0-1978 GCA_027330745.1 Acetobacteraceae bacterium
CGCCGATGGGCCGCTTCGGGCAGACGCGCGACATGATGGGGGCGGCGGTGTTCCTGGCCTCCGACGCGTCGTCCTACATGACCGGGCAGAGCCTGGTGGTGGACGGGGGGTGGACGGCGCATTGAGGGGGGGCGTCAGGCCAGCGGCGCGGTGCCTTCGTTCAGGATGTCGAGATAGGCCCGATAGGCGAAGACGCGGCCACGCTTGCGGCCGGTGACCTCCTGGACGATCCCAAGCCGCGCGAGTTCACCCAGCGCCGCATTGACCGTCGGCGTGGTCAGGCCGGTGTGGGCGACCAGCGCGGTGGCGGTCGCATACGGATGCTGCTGAAGATGGTCGTGCAGCTGCAGGATCGATCCCGCGCGTCCCCCCTCGCTGCCGATGCGCTCGCGATCGCGCTTGAGCAGGGCGACGATGCGGGTGGCCGCCTCGAACGCCTGGGAGGCGGTTTCGGCAACGCCGCGCAAGAAGAAATCGAGCCAGGCCTCCCACGCACCGTGCTCGCGCACCTCCTGCAACAGGCGATAGTACTCGGTGCGATGGGACTTCAAGTACAGGCTGAGATAGAGCAACGGTTCGCGCAGCACGCCGTGGACGCAGAGATAGAGGGTCACCAGCAGGCGGCCGATGCGCCCGTTGCCATCAAGGAACGGGTGGATCGTCTCGAATTGCACGTGTAGCAGCCCGGCCTTGATCAACGCCGGCAGGCGGGAGCGTTCCTCGTGCAGGAAGTCTTCGAACGCGCCAAGGCAGGAGTCGAGTTCGGCCGCCGGAGGCGGAACGAACAGGGCGTTACCAGGACGGGTGCCGCCGATCCAGTTCTGGGACCGGCGGAACGCCCCGGGTTCCCTGGTGTTGCCCCGCCCGGTGCGGAGCAGGCGCTCATGCAGTTCGCGGATCAACCGCAGCGACAGCGGCAGCTGCGCGACCCGCTCCAGGCCATGCATCATCGCATCGACGTAGTTCGAGACCTCCCGGATATCGTCGATGGGCTGGCCGGCCTGGGCCTCGGTCTCGAACCGCAGCAGATCGGTCAGGGTCGATTGCGTGCCTTCGATCTGCGACGAGAGCACGGCCTCCTTGCGAACATACATGTAGAGAAACAGGTCTTGCCGCGGCAGCAGCATGGTGATGCCGTCGAGCCGGCCGAGGGCGCGTTCCGCGACGGTCAGCCGGTGTAGAAGGCCGAGGAGGTCGAGCGGCGGATCGGGCGGAAGCGGGGGCGGGATGAAGGCGCGCACCACCTCGCCCCCGACCGGGGTTTCGACATAGCGGCCAAGTCGGAAACGCATCGCAGCGGTGGCGGCCATGTGACAATGGTGCCGCGCGGCCGGTAATAAAGCAATGATCGAATTTCTTTATTATGGGGAGAGCGGAGGAAAGCCGGCTTAACGAACGCCGTGCCGCCCGGACGGCGGCAAGCGGCGTTCTCCAGTCTATTGCCCCTCGCCCCTACCGCCCCTTGTAAACCAGAAACCCGGCGATCGCGTCGCGCATCGCCTCCGGCTCGTCCACCCGGATCGAGTGGCTGCTTTCGGCGAAAATCCGCAGGTCGGACCCGGGGATCAGCCGGTGGATCTCCTCGGAGAACTCGGGCGCGCAGATCCAGTCGTGCCGTCCCGCCAGGATCAGCGTCGGCGCGGTGATGCGCGCGAGTTCCGGGCGCAGGTCGAACCGGCGCAGGAACCCGTCCGGCCCGAACGCCCGGTTCAGCGGCTCCGGCGCGTGCCGCGCGCGCGTTCCGGTGGCGAGCGTGGCCGCGGGATCGTACCGGCGGGCATAGAGCGACCCCATCACCGCGTAGAACTCCCGCATCTCCGCCGCCGAGCGGAACGTCCCGGCCCAGAGCCGCGCGCACGCCGCGCGCTGTTCGGGCGTGCCGCGCTCGGCGACGATCTGCTCCGCGCGCGTCACGAACCCGCCGTGCGCGGCGGTGACGATCAGGACCAGGTGCGACACCGCCGCCGGATAGCGCGCC
>DAHWDR010000108.1:0-11693 GCA_027330745.1 Acetobacteraceae bacterium
CTGGATGCTGGGGGTGAACCCGGACCTGCTGCCGCCGGCATACTGGCCCGACCCGCCGACCGCGCCGCTGCATCCCGACGAACTGCGCCCCGCCCCGCGCGGGTTCGCGCGGTGTCTGCGGGTGAACCAGATGGCGTACGAGATGCTGGAGGCGCGGCTGCGCGCCGAACGCGCCGCTCTAGCCGCCCCGGAACCGGTCCCAGAATCCGCGCCCGAACCCGCCACCGCCGACCCCGCTGAAAATTCCGCCTGACCCGGCGGCGGGAAACGCGTGCGCTAAACGTTACGATGTAACAACAAATATCATGCCCCCTGGCCCGTGTCCCGCGGCGCATGGGTCCCGCCGCTGGCGGGCGGGGCCCGGCCGGCAGGGCACCGCGCCCCTCCTCGCGGCGCCTGAATCCGGGCGCACCGTGAAGCCCGATCGCCAAACCCCCGGGTGTCGGGTGCCTGCGACCCGGCCGATCCTGCGCCCACATTGACACCACCTGACCGGCCGATTACCCCGCGCCACCCCCCCCACCCCGGAATCTCCCGCGATGCCAGTTCATGCTTTCGTCTTCCCCGGCCAGGGCAGCCAGGCGGTCGGCATGGGCCGCGATCTGGCCGCGGCGTTCCCCGCCGCGCGCGAGGTGTTCCAGGAAGTGGACGACACCCTCAACCAGAAGCTCTCCCGGCTGATGTTCGAGGGGCCGCCCGAAGACCTGATCCTGACCGCCAACACCCAGCCGGCGCTGATGGCGGTCTCGCTCGCCGTCCTGCGCGTGCTGGAGTCCGAAGGCGGCTTCGTCCTGCCCGACAAGGCGGTGGTGGTGGCCGGACATTCGCTCGGCGAATACAGCGCGCTGGCCGCCGCCGGCAGCTTCCGGATCGCCGAGGCCGCCGCCCTGCTGCGCCGCCGGGGGGAGGCGATGCAGCGCGCCGTCCCGCCCGGGGAAGGCGCGATGGCCGCCCTGCTCGGGGTGGAACCGGACGTCGCGCTGGCGATCTGCGAGGCCGCGGCGCCGGTCCCTGACTCCGATCCGCCGGTGCGTGAGGTGGTGGAGCCGGCCAACGACAACGGCGGCGGGCAGATCGTGATTTCCGGCCATCGCAGCGCGGTCGAGCGCGCGGTGGAGATCGCCAAATCCCGCGGCATCCGCCGCGCCATGCTGCTGCCGGTCTCGGCTCCGTTCCATTGCGCGCTGATGGCCCCCGCCGCCGCGGTGATGGCCGAGGCGCTGGCCGCCGCCGCGCCGCGTCCGCCCTCCGTGCCGCTGATCGCCAATGTCTCGGCCGCCAAGGCGACCACGCCGGAGGCGATTCGCGACCTGCTGGTGCGCCAGGTCACCGCCACCGTGCGCTGGCGCGAATGCGTCGGCGCGATGACCGCGCTGGGGGTGGATAGCTTCGTCGAACTCGGCGCGGGGAAGGTGCTGGGCGGGCTGATCCGCCGCATCGCCCCCGACGCGGCCGTGGCCGCCGCCGGCACGCCGGCCGAGATCGAGGCGGTGCTGCGCGCGCTATGATCGCGCCCGCCACGCCCGGACTCGCCACGCCTGGGCCCCCCGTGCCCACCTGCACTCCGCCCCCGCCGCGCCCTCCCGTCATGGCCGGCCTTGAAGCGCCCACCTGCCCCCGACCCGCGCCGGCGGGCGATCGCCCCGGTGGATGGCCGGCGCAAGGCCGGCCATGACGGGCGGGCGCGGCGGTGTAGAACCTCGAACCATCGCAGGGAAAACACCCATGTTCCGACTTGACGGTAAGACTGCCCTGGTGACCGGCGCCTCCGGCGGCATCGGCGCCGCGATCGCCCGCGCGTTGCACACCCAAGGCGCCGCCGTGGTGCTCTCCGGCACCCGCCGCGACGCGCTGGAGGCGCTGGCCGCCGCGCTCGGCGACCGCGCCCATGTCTGTCCCGCCGATCTCAGCGATCCCAAGGCCGCCGACCACTTGATCGCGAGCGCCGAGGCCGCCGCCGGCCCGCTGCATATCCTGGTCAACAATGCCGGGATGACGCGGGACATGCTGGCGCTGCGCATGGACGACGCCGATTGGCAGGCGGTGCTGGACGTCGATCTCACCGCGCCGTTCCGCCTGGCCCGCGCCGTGCTGCGCGGGATGGTGCGGCGGCGGGCGGGGCGGATCATCGCGATTTCCTCGGTGGTCGGCACCACCGGCAACCCGGGTCAGGCGAATTACGCGGCGGCCAAGGCCGGGCTGGTGGGCATGACCAAGGCGCTGGCGCAGGAAGTGGCCTCACGCGGGATCACGGTGAACGCCGTGGCGCCGGGATTCGTGGTCACGCCCATGACCGACAAGCTGTCGGAGCAGCAGAAGGCGCGGATCACCGGCGCGATCCCGCTCGGCCGGCTGGGCGCACCGGAAGACGTGGCGGCGGCGGTGGTCTATCTGGCCGCCGATGAGGCCGGCTGGGTCACCGGCACCACGTTGCATGTGAATGGCGGCATGGCGATGCCGTAACACAAGCCGCGGTTATCGCGCTGCGGGCCTGGGGCTGTCCGCCCGCATCTCGCGCGGGGTGATTACGGTCGGGATTGGCGGCGGCGCCGCCACCGCGGGGGATGTTCCCAGCCGGACCGCGATCGTCCGCGTCGCGCCATCGCGGACGATCCCAAGCGTGATCCCGGTCCCGGGAGGCCGCGCCATGATCGCGCGCTCCAGGTCCCGCGCCGCGACCGGGGTTCCGTCCAGACGCCGAATCGCATCCCCCGGGCGTAGCCCCGCCCTTGCCGCCGGCCCGCCCGGCGCCACCGCGCCCACCAGCACGCCGCCCGGACCGGCCAGACCCAGGGACGTGGCGATCGGTGCCGTCACCGCCTCGGCCGAGACCCCGAGCCAGCCGCGTAGCGGATGGCCGTAGCGACGCAGCATGGCGATATCGGCCCGCGCGATTGCCGCCGGAATTGCGAAGCCGATCCCGATCGACCCGCCCGAGGGCGAGTAGATCGCCGTGTTCACGCCGATCACGCGGCCGGCCATGTCGAATAGCGGCCCGCCCGAATTGCCGCGGTTGATCGGCGCGTCGGTCTGGATGAAATCCTCGCGCCCAACGCCGTGCGCCCCATCGCCGTGCGCCCCATCGGCGATGCCACGCCCCAGCGCCGAGACGATCCCCGCGGTGACGCTGCCGCCCAGGCCGAACGGATTGCCGATCGCCAGCACCCAGGACCCCACCGGCGGCGGCGGTCCCGGCGCCCAGTGGAGGAACGGCAGGGGATGGCCGGCGGTGACGCGCAGCAGCGCCAGGTCGTCATGCCGGTCCCGTCCCACCAGCCGCGCCGGCAGCACTTGCTGGTTCCGCAGGATCACGGCGATCTGCCGCGCCCCGGCGATGACATGGTTGTTGGTGACGATCAGGCCGGAGGCGCTGACCAGGAATCCCGATCCCAGGCTTTGGGTCGCGCCCGCGCCGGGGGGGGCCGGCGCGCGCCCGGCCATGAAGCGGCGGAAGAACCCGGGCGCGGTCCGCGCGGGCGCGGCCGGCTGTGCGTCGGTCGCCGCGATGTTCACCACCGCGGGCAGCACCCGTGCCGCCAGCGCGGCGAAATCGGGCGGCCCCGCCAAGAGGACTGCCAAGGGGACTGCCAGCGGGACTGCCAGCGGGACTGCCGGGGCAGCGCATGCCGGCGGCGCCAGCAGCGCGGCCAGCACCGCCAGCAGCGCCACGCGCATCCGGGCTACCCCTTGGAGGCTTCGTAGCGCGCCTTATGCGCCGCGTTCGGCGGATAGAGGCCGGGCAGCGGCAGGCCCTTGTCCACCTCGGACATGATCCAGGCCTCCAGCCGTTCCTGCTCGGCGCCCCCGGCCGCCACCTCGTCCACGAACGCGGCGGGGATCACCACCGCGCCGTCGGCATCGGCCAGGATCAGGTCATTCGGGAACACGGCCACGCCGCCGCAGCCGATCGGCTCGTCCCAGTTCACGAAGGTCAGGCCGGCGACCGAAGGCGGCGCGGCGGCGCCGGCGCACCAGACCGGCAGCCCGGTGCCCAGCACGCCCGCCAGGTCGCGCACTGCGCCGTCCGTGACCAGGGCGGTCAGGCCGCGTTTGGCCATGCGGGCGCACAGGATGTCGCCGAAGATGCCGGCGTCGGTTACGCCCATGGCATCGACGACGGCGATCGCTCCGTCGGGCATCGCCTCGATCGCGGCGCGGGTGGAGCGGGGGGAGGACCAGGATTCCGGCGTCGCCAGGTCTTCGCGCGCGGGGACGAAGCGCATGGTGAAGGCCCGTCCGATCAGCCGCTTCTGGTCCGGGCGCAGCGGCTTCGGCCCGCGCATCCACACGTTGCGCAGGCCCTTCTTGAGCAGCAGCGTGGTGACGGTGGCCGAGGAGACATGCTGCAAGGCGGCGATTATGGCGGCGTCGTCGGCCATTGGCGGGTCCTTTCCTGAACGTGCCCTGGATATACCGATGCCGCGGGCCGACACCAAGTCCCGGCCGGCGTCGGCGCCGTGCGATTGTTCACGTATTGTTCTTGACTCGCGGGAGGCGCCATGGCATAACGCACGCCGCAACCGCAAGGCCCACCCCATGCGCCATGCAGAGACCGAACCCGCCCCGCCGATGCCCAGCCTGGCCCGTCATGGGCGCGGCGCGGTCACCAACCCCGCGGACCGTTTCGCCGCGACCGCCGCGGTCCCGTTCGACGACGGGTGGGCGACGCTGGAACAGGAGCCTCCGCCGCCCTTGCCGACCACCCTGATCCGCGATGCCACGCGCAGCGCGCTCAGCTGGAACACTTCCCCGGATATCGGCTTCGACCGAGCGCTGAACCCGTATCGCGGCTGCGAGCACGGCTGCATCTATTGCTACGCGCGGCCGACGCACGCCTATCTGGGCTATTCGCCGGGCCTGGATTTCGAGACCAAGCTGGTGTTCAAGCCGGACATCTCCGCGCTGCTGGAAAAAGAGCTGCGCAAGCCCGGCTACAGCGCCCGTCCGATCGCACTGGGGTCCAACACCGATCCGTACCAGCCGGTGGAACGGACCTTGCAGCTCACCCGCGCGGTGCTGGAGGTGCTGGACCGGTTCAACCATCCCGTTACGATCGTGACCAAATCGGCCGGCGTGCTGCGCGATCTGGATATTCTGACGCGGCTGGCGGCGCGCCGCCTGGTGCGCGTGGCGGTGTCCGTCACCACGCTGGATGCGGCGCTGGCACGGCGGATGGAACCCCGCGCCGCCACGCCCTCCCGGCGCCTCGCCGCGATCGCGGGGCTGGCCGCCGCCGGCGTGCCGGCCGGCGTGATGGCCGCGCCGATGATCCCCGGGCTGAACGATGCGGAGCTGGAGCGGATCCTGGACGCCGCCGCCGCCGCCGGCGCGACCTCGGCGGCCTATGTGCTGCTGCGCCTGCCGCATGAGCTGCGCGAGATGTTTTCCGCCTGGCTGGACCAACATATGCCCGATCGCGCCCGCCATGTTCTGGCGCTGGTGCGGCAAACGCGGGACGGCGCGTTATCGGACGGGCAGTTCCACAGCCGCATGGCCGGCGCGGGACCCTATGCCGCATTGCTGGCGCAGCGTTTCGCGCGCGCCGCGCGGCGGCTGGGCCTGGCCGATGCGCGGGCGAAGCTGGATGCGTCCGGATTTGCCGTGCCAGCGGGAGGCGGGGCGGGAGGCGGGGCGGGGGGAGGGGCGGAGGTGCGGCAGTTCAGCCTGTTGTAGCCGCGTCCGCCAGCACCATCGCCGCCGCCTTCTCGCCGATCATGATCGACGGCGCATTGGTATTCCCCGCCACGATCTGCGGCATCACGGACGCATCCGCCACCCGCAGCCCGCGCAGCCCGTGCACGCGCAGCCGCGGATCGACCACCGCATCCGTGCCGTGCCCCATCCGGCACGACCCGACGGGATGCAGGTTCGATACGCCGCGGGCGCGGATATCCGCCTCCAGCGCCGCGTCCGAAGCGATTTGCGGCCCCGGTTGCGTCTCGGCGGCGATATAGGGCGCCAGCGCCGGCTGCGCGGCGATGCGCCGCGCCCAGCGCATCCCCGCCAGCATCGCCTGCAGGTCGTACGGCGTGCGCAGGAAATTGAAGCGGATCTCGGGCGGGGCCATCGGGTCGGGCGATTTCAGCCGGACCGAGCCACGCCCTTCGGGACGCAGATGCACCGGGCTGATCGAGAACCCGGGGAACGGATGCGAGCGGATGCCGATGCGGGTGCGTTCCAGCGTGCTCCAGGCGAAGCAGTTGATCTGCAGGTCGGGCCGTTCCAGACCCGGATCGCTTTTCACGAACGCGCCGACATAAAGCCCGTTGCCCGCCATTTCCCCCTTGCGTTGCGTCATGTAGCGCATTCCGGCGCGCAGCTTGCGCCAGCTGCTGTAGTGCAGTTCGTTCAGTGTGATCGGCTGCGTGCAGCGATAGGTGATGTAACTATTGAAATGATCGTGCAGATTGGCGCCGACCGGTGCCAGATCGTGCTGCACCGGGACGCCCATGGCGGCCAGATGCGCGCCCGGCCCGATCCCCGACAGCAGCAGCAATTGCGGCGAGCCGAACACGCCGCCCGAGACGATCACCTCGCCTCGCGCATGGGCCACGTGCAGCCCGTCGGCCTGGCGGTATTCCACGCCGGTGGCGCGGCCGTCCGCGATCAGCACCCTGGTGGCGTGCGCGTCGGGACGGATCGTGAGGTTCGGGCGCTTGCGCGCGGGGTTCAGATAGGCGACCGCGCTGGACCAGCGCTGCCCGTTCTTGGTGGTGGTCTGGTAGTAGCCGGCGCCGTCCTGGCGCGCGCCGTTGAAATCCGGGTTGGCGGGAATCCCCGCTTCCAGACACGCCGACAGCATCGCCGCGCCGATTTCCCAGCGCTGCGCCTGGTCGGCCACGTGCAGCGGGCCGCCGACGCCGTGGAATTCGTCCTCGCCGCGGGACTGGTCCTCGGCGCGGCGGAAGAACGGCAGCACGCTGTCCCAGTCCCAGCCCTCGCAGCCGAGCTGGCGCCACTGGTCGTAATCGGCGTGGTTGCCGCGCATATACACCATGCCGTTGATCGCGCTGGTGCCGCCCAGCACCTTGCCGCGCGGCTGGTACATGCTGCGGTTGTTCAGCGCCGGCTCGGGTTCGGAATCGAACATCCAGTTATGCTTGGGATCGCAGAATAATTTCGCGTAGCCGAGCGGGATATGGATCCACGGATTGCGGTCGCGCTGGCCGGCTTCCAGCAGCAGCACGCGGTAGCGGCCGGATTCGGACAGCCGGGCAGCCACCGCGCAGCCGGCCGATCCGGCGCCCGTGACGATGAAATCGAAGGTTTCCTGGTCCGGGGTCATGTCGGTACGTGATCGCTCCATGCAAGGTCGAGGCGGGCGATGCGGTGCTGCTCGGTATCGCCGATATAAAATGCGCCGTCCGGGCCTTCCGCCACGCCGTGCGGCCGCGCCAGGCCAGCGGCGAGGGTGGTCACGATCCCATCGCGCCCGATGCGGCGGATGCGGTTGGTTTCGGTATCGACGATCAGGATCGCCCCGTCGCGTGCCACCGCCAGTTCCTTCGGCGCGGCGAATTCGGCGGCGCGCGCAGGACCGCCATCGCCGGCCTCGCCGCGCACGCCGGTGCCGGCGATGGTGGCGATGATACCGGTCGCGGGATCGATGCGGCGCAGGGTGTTGCCGTTCCGCTCCAGGATCAGGATCGCCGCGTCGGCGGCCAGCGCGACCGCGCGCGGGCCGTGCAGAGCGGCGTGCGTCGCCAGGCCGCCATCGCCGTCATGCCGCGCCTCGCCGGTGCCGGCCAGGGTGGCGATGCGGCCGGAGGCGAGATCCAGCGCCCGCACCCGATGGCCCGCGACGTCGGCGATCAGCAACCGCGTCCCGCCGGCGTCCAGGCAGCAATCATTGGGTTCCAGCAGGCCCGCCGCCGTGGCCGGACCGCCGTCGCCATCGCTGACCGCGCGGCCGTCACCGGCGATCGTGGCGATGATCCCGGTGGCGGGGTCGATCGCGCGCACCCGCCGGTTCAGCCGATCGACCACGAAGATGCGCCCGTTACCTGCGATGGCGATGCCGTAGGGTTCGCGCAACCTGGCCGCGGTGGCGGGACCGCCATCGCCGGAGAATCCAGCCTCGCCGCAGCCGGCGATGGTGGCGATGCGGCCGGTAGCCGGAGCGATGCGGCGGACGCTGTGGTTGAACGTATCGGTGAACACCAGACCGCCCGCCGGGTCGAACGTCAGGTCGAACGGGCCGTGCAGCTGCGCCGCCTGGGCCGGTCCGCCATCGCCCTGATAGCCGGGCGCGCCGGTGCCGGCGAAACTGGTGATGCGCATCCTGCCCCCGATCCGTCGCGCCCATCCTCGCCACCCGCCGCCGGACCTGTCAACGGATGGAGGCCGAGATTGCGGGGCCATCGGGGAACGACCAATACGCTCCCTGCCACCTTTCCCGCGATGCGAGACCTTTGCGGACCTCGGTGGATTGGGAAAAAATATGGCCTGCTGCCGCCGCGCCGAGGGTTTGGGCCGGATTTCGCGCGCTTTGCTGGCCATTTCCCGCGACCTGGACAGACCGATGGCGTCGGCACCGCCCATCGTTTCAGATTGATCGCTATGCAGATCAGGTCCGGATGCGTGGCGTTGCGCGGCAGCCCCTGGTAGCGCAGCCGCCGCCAGCCCATCGGGCACTTGGCGATCGCGAACACCCGCTCGGCCGCGCTGCGTCGGTGCGCGATGGCCTAGCTGCGCCGCTCGTGCCAGTGCGTCAGCGGGGGATGCTTGGCGTCAGCGGGGGATGCTTGTTCGGCCGGTGCGAGGCCCGGTCTTTCGCCCCACCCTTCTTTGCCCAGCTCGCCTCGGCGTCCAGCGGGTTCGCCACCAGCAGGCGCGGGCGCCGCCCCTGCGCCTCCACTAGGCTGGCGTCAATCAGCGTGCCTTTGCGCTGCCCCGTGCGGACTCCGCCAGCCGATCCGCCAAGCTCAGCTGCCCTACGCTGCGAATCGACATCCAAGGAAACCCCGTCCAGCTACCTCGAAACCGAATCACGAATCCCACCGTTCCGCAAAGGTCCCGCGTCGCGGGAGGGGTGGCTTGGCGCGTATCGGTTGTGCCCCCGAATGACGCTGGGTTTCTTCCCTTCCGCCCTTGCCCCCAGCCCCGGCTTGGCCCAGCATCGGGTCATGTCGAATCGGACACGAGGATCAGCCGCGCGTAGCATTGCGCACGCGCTACAAGGTGGCGGCGCGCATGGGGCGTTCACCTGGGGGGCGTTGGACCGATTGCTGGAGGACGGCGTCGCGTTCGATCGGATTTGCGGCGTGTCGTCGGGCGCGCTCACCGGGGCGATGCTGGTGCAGGGCCTGGTGCGCGGCGGGGCGTCCGGTGCAAGGGCCGAACTGCGGCGGCTATGGGAGATGGTGGCCAGCGCCCACGCGCTGAGCCCGTTGCGGACCGGGCCGATCGACCGCTGGCTGTGGGGCTGGGATATCTCGAACACGCCCGCCTGGTGGGGCATGGACATGGCGATGCGCCTGTTCGGGCCGGCACAGATCAACCCGCTGGGGCTCAATCCGCTGCGCAGCGTGCTGGCGGAACTGCTGGACCGGCGGCTTCTGGCCGATCCCGCGGCGCCGCGGCTGACGGTGGCGGCCACCGAAGTGGCCTCGGGCGCGGCGCTGCTGTTCGACAATGCGGCGATCACGGCCGAGGTGCTGCTGGCGTCGGCCTGTATTCCTTATGTCTTCCCCGCGGTGGAGCTGGACGGACGTGCCTGCTGGGACGGCGGCTATGCCGGCAACCCGCCGCTGGCCCCGTTGCTGGACCCGACGCCGCCCGCGACGCTGATCCTGATCCGCGCCCAGGCCGCGCGGCGCCCCGGCCTGCCGGCGAGCCAGGCCGAAATCGCCAACCGCCTGACCGAGATCGCCGGGCAGAATCTGCTGGCGGCCGAACTGGCGGCCCTGCCGCGCAGCGTCGCGGTGATCGAGGTGCAGGCGGATAAGGCCTTGCATGATCTGCCGGTGTCGTCGAAATTCAATGGCGAGGCGGCATTCCTGGACCAGTTGTTCACCGCCGGCCGCGCCGCGGCGGCGCGGGCAGTGGAGCGGATCGTGGCCGGCGCAGCAGCGGGGACCCCATGAGCGTGACGATGAAGGAATGGCTGGTGCTGATCGCAAGCGGCGTCGCCGCGCTGATCGCGCTGTGGCTGATCTCGACGGCCGGGGAAGTGTACGGTCTGGGGATCGCGTTGTTCGCGGTCGCGGTGGTGTTCGGGCTTTACTGGATCCGCCGCATCTTCGACCGGATCGATGCCGCCGGCCACTGACGCCGCGCCCAGCCCGGCCTGGGACCCGACGCAGTATCTGCGCTTCGCCGATGCGCGGTTGCGCCCGGCGCTGGATTTGCTGGCGCAGGTGAAGCTGGCCGCGCCCGAATCGGTCGTGGATCTGGGCTGCGGGCCGGGAACCGTCACGCAGGTGCTGCGCGCCCGGTTTCCGGCGGCCGCGATCACCGGCATCGATAGCTCGCCGGAGATGCTGGCGCGGGCACGGGCGGCGGTGCCCGACTGTCGGTTTGCGCAGGCGGATTTCGTGTCCTGGCGGCCGGAGCGCGCGCCGGCGCTGATCTTCTCCAACGCCGCATTGCACTGGACCGGCGGGCACGCGGCGTTGTTCCCCGCGCTGCTGGGTCTGCTGGCACCGGGCGGGGTGCTGGCGGTGCAGATGCCGGCGATGCACGACGCGCCGCTGCGGGCGTTGCAGCAGGAGGTGGCGGCGCGGGCGCCGTTCGCGGCGTATCTGCGCGACGTGCCGGATACGGCGCGCGCGATCCTGCCGGCAGTGGCGTATTGGGATCTGCTGCGGCCGCGGGCGGCGGCGCTGGAGATGTGGGAGACACTATATATGCAGCCGCTGGCCGGGCCGCGGCCGGTGGTGGCCTGGGCGGAGGGGAGCAGCCTGCGCCCGTTCCTGGCCGCACTGCCGGAGGCGCTGCGGGAGGCATTCCGGGAGGCATACGACCAGGCGCTGGCGCCGCATTATCCGGCGCGGGCGGACGGGACGGTCCTGCTGCCGTTCCGGCGGCTGTTCCTGGTGGCGACCGCTGGGTGAGCCTGGTTACAGGCCGAGCTGGGCGCGGATGGCGCGCAAGACGGCCTCCAGCCCCTCCGGGTCCAGGCGGCGTTGCAAGCGGCGTTTGCTGATCGTCGCGAGCTGGTCGGCCATCGCTTTGCGCGGCTCTCCAAGGACCCTGACGGCCGCCTCGGCCGGGTAGAGCCGGGCGGAGCTGACTGGAAACCGGGACCACCTGGACGCGGTTGAGAAGCGCGTTCGCGGTGTCGTTGCTGGCCACGACGGCGGGCCGGGTCTTCTGGATTTCGACGCTGATTGAGGGATCGAAGGCGACCAGCCAGACCTCCCCGCGGCGCGGGACGGGGTCGGCGCTCGCGCGGCGGTATCCGGGAGGAGCGCTTCCGTCCAGGCATCGGCCTCGGCTTCGCGGGCGGTGTCGGCAGCCATGGCGGCGTAGCCGGCGGCGAGGTCCTGTTGCAGCACCAGGGGACGCGCCAGGTCATTGAGGAATCGGCTGATACGGCGGCGGCCGATGACGCGATGCAGGCCGTCGTAGAGATCCGCATCGATGGTGATGGTGAGTTTTTTCAGCATGGAGCGGCTCCTTCACGCATTAGAATACGACTTGCCTCGGAGCCGTACAAGACCGAAGGGTGGTGAAAGGGGATGGATGCGGGG
>DAHWDR010000119.1:0-7882 GCA_027330745.1 Acetobacteraceae bacterium
CCGCATCCCCAGAATCCGCAACGCGCGGTCGATCCATTTCGCCGTCAGCTTTTCCTGCACCCCGTTCTGCAACAGCCGTTCGTGCAGCGCCCCGAAATCCACCCGATCCAGCGCCTGGTCCTGGTTGAAGCACGAGAACACCAGCCGCCGCTCCCCCGTCGCCGGGTCGATTTGCGGTTGCAGGCATTGCGCGCAGACTTCCTTCATCATGCACTGCATCGGCGAATTGATCGACCCGATCGCGCTATGCCCGGGCAACAGCAATGGCGCCAGCACACCGGGCCGCGCCGCGCCCACCGCCTGCATCATCCGATCCGACCCGATCGCGATCAGATGCGCGGCCTCGGCCAGCTTCACGGCTTGCGCGCCCAGTCGCCCGGAACCATACGCCGCCATCGCCTGGACGATATTGCCGACAAAGGCGCGGTCCTGCGGCCGATCGGGGCTGGGCACGAACCCAGGTGCCTCATCGCAGCACCACACGATCACGTCGGCGGCGCGCTCGATCTCGGAGGTTTTGTAACGATCCATCACGCGCTTGTAGCCGGCGAAATACAGCACCCGTGTGCCGCGTGCGCGCAGCGCCGCACCGATCGAGAAGAGCACCGCATTCCCAAGCCCGCCGCCGATCAGCGCGACGGTGCTCGCCTCGGCCAGTTCGGTCGGTGCGCCGGTCGGGCCCATCAGTACCACCGGCTCCCCAGGGCGCAGCACGGCGCATAAATCGGAGCTTCCACCCATCTCCAGCACGATGACAGAGACCAGCCCGCGCGCCGGATCGGTCCAGGCGCCGGTCATCGCCAGGCCCTCCATCCCCAGCACCGTCCGGCCGGAGGCTTCGTCCAGCGTCGGGGCCAGCGTCTCGTAGTTCTGCAAGCGGAAGAACTGCCCGGGGCGGAACGCACGCGCCGCGGCCGGGGCGTGCAGCACCACTTCCACGATGTTGGGCGTGAGCCGCGCCACCGCATGGACGCGCGGCGCCAGCGCGTCGCGGCAAGCGGCGATCAGCGCCGGGCCGGTCAGGTCGGTCGCCGGCCGCGCCGCCAGCGCGCGCGAGACCACCGGGTAGCCGCGCTTGGCGCTGCCCATCGCCTTGACCACGTTGCCGAAGAAACTTGGGTGCAGGTCGCCGAAGAAGCTGATCGTCCGCCCGTCCGCAATCCGGTGCATCAGGACCTGCGCGGCAGGGGGCTTCGCCAGTCCGCGCACCGGCGTGACCGGGGCGCCCTGTTCGTCCAGCGCCTGGAAATAGCGGCCTTCCAGCTTGATCCGTCCGTCCTCGCGCGCCAGCACGGTGTTGGGCTGGGTGCCGGCGGCGACCAGGATGGCACGCGCGGGCAGAACGGCCTCGGTGCCATCGGGCCGCGTCACGCGCAGCGCGCAAGCGTGGCCCTGCGGGTCGGTCTCGACCGCGACCGGGGTCAGGCCTTCCGCGAAATGGACGCCTTCTTCCAGCGCTTTCGCCACTTCCTCGTGGTTCAGCGTGTAGGACGGGCTGTCGATCATCCGGCGGCGATAGGCGATGGTGGCGCCACCCCAGCGGTCCAGCAGCGGCACGAAATTGGGGGCACGGCCGGCGCGCGAAGCGGCGGCGCGTTCGCCGGCCAGGGCAGCGGCGTGGGTCAGGAACTCGTCGGCGATCGCGGCTTCTTCCGCGTTCCAGCCGGCGCGCGCGGCATTCTCCCCGCGTTCCGCAACCAAAGTGCGGTACCGCGCGGCGAATTTCTCCACCTGGCGGACGTAATAGGCCAGGCTCTCGGTTGCGGTGTCGATCGCGGTCAACCCGCCGCCGATCACCACCACCGGCATCCGCAGTTGCAGATTGGCGATGGAAGATCGCTTCGCCGCCCCGGTCAGCTGCAACGCCATCAGGAAATCGGACGCCGCGCGCACCCCACGCGCCAGGCCGTTCGGGATTTCCAGCATGGTCGGCCGGCCCGCGCCCAGGCACAGCGCGACATGATCGAAGCCCATCGCGAAGGCGTCATCCACCCCCAGCGTGCCGCCGAAGCGCACGCCGCCGAAATGGGCGAATTCGGGACGGCGCTCCAGCAGGATACGGATCAGTTTCAGGTAGTTCTTGTTCCACCGCACCGTGATCCCGTATTCGGCCACGCCACCGAAGCCGGCCATGACGCGGTCGTCCAGGTTCTCGAACAAGGTCTGGACGTCGCGCACCGGCGCCGCGGGATCGCAGCCGAGGGGTTCGATCTTCAGCCCGTCGATCGCCACCACGGTATGCCCGTCATTCATCAGGTGATGCGCCAGGGTGAAGCCGGCCGGGCCCAGCCCCACCACCAGCACCTTGCGTCCGCTGTCCGGTCGCGGCAGCGGGCGGCGGATGTCCAACGGGTTCCAGCGCGTCAACAGGGCGTACAGCTCGAACCCCCAGGGCAGCGCGAGCACGTCCTTCAGCACCGAGGTCTCGGCCTGGGGAATATCCACCGGCTCCTGCTTCTGGAAGATGCAGGCCTTCATGCAGTCGTTACAAATGCGGTGACCGGTCGCTGCCATCATCGGGTTGTCCACCGCGATCGCGGCGAACGCGCCCAGCAGCGATCCTTCCGCGCGCAACGCGTGCATCTCGCTGATCTTCTCGTCCAGGGGGCAGCCGGCCAGGGTGACGCCGAAGGGGGATTTCTGGAACCCGCCCGCCTTGCGGTCCGGCAGACCTTTCGAGCAGGAGTCCTTGCCCTGCGCGTGACACCAGATGCAGTAGTTCACCTGATCCAGCGCCTGGGCCGTGGTCATCCCGGCATCGGTCAGGGCGAAGCCGTCGCGGGGGCGGTGATGCTCGGGCGGCAGGCGCAGCATGGTGACGCCGTCGCGCTGTTCGGTCTCGACCGGAACCAGATGCTGGACGTCGATGCGGCGCGGCACGTGAAACAGGGTGCCGCCGGGATGCGCGTGCTGGCCTTCCGGGGTCAGCGCGGCCCAGGCGGCGTAGCGGGCGGCGAGATCCAGGGCGGCGGTGTCGGTGGCCGCTTCCCAGGCGGCGACGTGGCGGGCGAATCCGGCCTCGGTCAGGGGTTCGGCCATGCGCTGGATCAGCGCGGCGGCCAGGGCGGGGCCATCGAAGCCGGTTGGGTCGGGGTATTTCCTGGTCGCCTGGCGCTGCACGAACAGGCGCTTGCAGGCATGGACCGGGTCCAGCGCGGCGGTCGCGGCGCGGATTGCGGAAAGTTCCGCCTCGATCCCGAACAGCGTGCCCAGGAAGCGGTCGAGCGACGGGCCGAGCGCCACCATCAGCTCGGCTTCCGGCTTCGTCTCCAGCGCGTCCGGCGCGGCGCGGGCGGCCAGCAGCCGTGCATGCAGCGCCGGGTCCTTGGCCGCCAGCACGTCCAGGAAGCGGCGATCCAGGCGGATCAGCCCGTCACGGGCGGCAAGATCGGCAAAGCGGAAGCCGAAACCCAGGGAGGCGGAGGCGGTCATGCGGCGGTATCCGTCGGAATAAGCCGGGGTCATGGCCGCGGGGCCGCCCCGGCGTCAAGCGCGTCCGGCGCAAGGCTGTTGACGAATGGCCCCCTTTCGCGCGAGTCCCCTTGAGGGTCTCGCCCCGGCGCGTGCGATCAGGGGGAGCTGGTCAGGATCGCCTCGCCGCCCGCCGGATCGGTCACGGTGCTGACCAGCATCAGCCAGCTATCCTTGCCCTTATGCGCGGCGTAAGCGCGGTCGTGCAGTTCGGGGGCCTTCGGGTCGGGGGCGTCCCGGGTGATTTTGAAGGCGATGCCAGCCGCGGTCAGCGCGGCGTTGACCTGCGGGAGCAGCACCGCGCCGGGTACGTCGGGGGCGATGATCGAGCACGACCCGCTGTTCTCCGAGACCAGGACCAGCGGGCCGTCGGCGGCGGGAATGGCGAACACCGCGCCGGGCAGGCCGAACAGATAAGTCTGCGCCTGCTTGTCCGGAGCCACCGCCAGGTGCTTCGTGCCGGCCCAGCGGCGCAGCGCGGTTGGGTGCGCGGCGAAACGAACGCAGGCGCGCATGAACCATGCGGTGACCGTGTCGGCCGGGCTGGCTGCGGCCGCGCGCGCGGCGGGCACCACCGCCAGCAGCGCCAGCAGAGCCAGAGAAAGACGGAGCCGTGCCGTTTCGGACATGAAGGGAGTATAACGGAAACCGTGCCGGGGCGAAACCCGGGGCCGCGCCGCAAGGTCTGGCAATCCCGTCGGAGGAAGACGGCGCCGCTGCCGTATCGGGCCGAGCCGGCCGTGTGTGGCTTCGCGCACGGTCGATATACGTTGTCTTTTGGCACTGGTTCGGCGATGCGGGCCGGTGCCCAATTCCAGATCGAAGCACTTCCTGCGAATCCCTCGCTTGCCGCAAACCCCCGCCCTGGCGCAAGATGTCGCAAACGGATCCCGCGCACGGCGATCCCCCATCTCCGGAACGTCCCATGCCCGCACGCCACCCGCCACCGCTGCAATTCGGCAACCGCGCCTTCGTCGGCCTGACCGCCGCGTCCGGCCGTGCCATCGTGATCGATTCGCCACGCGAATTCGATGCCGCCCTGGTCCCGATCGACACGATCCGCGACGTGCTGATCCACGGCGCCTATATGGCCGAGGCCGTCGCCGTGTCGCTGCTGCGCCGCGGCCTGCGCGGGATCATCGGCGTCGATGCCGGGATCGGCCGCAACGAGGCCGGCATCGCCGGCCTGCGCGTCGCCGATACCCATCGCGTCCCCGCCGCGGCCGTCAGCGTGTTCAGCTGCGACATGTGCGACGGACGCTCGGTCTGGACCGAGGGCGTGATCAGCCGGATGAACGAAGCGGCGGCCGCGCTCGGCGCCGCACCCGGCCAAGGCGTGCCGGCTGCGGCCGAGGCGTTGCTGCGCGGCGCGGATGGCCGCGCGCGCGAGGTGGTCTCGCGCCTGCCGGAAGCGCCGCAGAAACTCGCGGAAACCCCCGCCGGCGCGATCTGGGGCTGCTGGAGCATGAGCCTGATCCGCGCGCCGCATCCGCATGACGTGTTCTGCGTCGGCACGCCGGTCGATACCACCATGACGGTCTACATGTATCGCCACGGCGTGCGTCCGGCCGGGGTGATCGGCAGCGACGGCGGGTTCGGACGGCACGGCATGGCGGCGTCGGGGCTGGATATTCTGGAACGCATGGGGATCGCCTGCGCCGCTGTCTCGTTCCTGTCGGCCGATCTGGGCGACGGCGCCAGCATCTATGCCGATGGCGTGATCAGCCGCGCCAATCAGCGCGCCACCGCCGCCGGCGTCACGCCGGGCATGACCGCGCGCGACGCCGCCGCGCGGCTGCTGGCCACGGGAGCGGCGGCATGATCGCGTTCACGCTCAATCGCCGCCCGGTCACCGTGGACGCAACCGAGGAGACCACGTTGTTGCAGGCGTTACGCGGTCCGCTGGGGTTGCTCGCCACGCGGTTCGGCTGCGGCGGGGAAGCGTGCGGGGCCTGCATGGTGCTGCTGGACGGGACCGCCACCCGTAGCTGCACGCTGGCGTTGTCGCGCGTCGTCGGCCGCGCCGTGGTGACGGTGGAAGGACTGGGCACCGCGGTCGCGCCGCATCCGTTGCAGACCGCGCTGCTCGCCGAGCAGGCTGGGCAATGCGGCTATTGCCTGTCGGGGATTCAGATCGCCGCCGCGGCGCTGCTCGGGCGCAACCCGGACCCGTCGCGGGCCGAGATCGCGGACGCGCTGGCGGGCAATCTCTGCCGTTGCGGGGCGCAGAACCGGATGCTGCGTGCCATCGCCGCAGCCGGCGCGGCGATGCGGAGCGCGGCATGAACGCGCCCATGCTGCCGCAAAGCCTGCGCGACAATCCGCGCCCCGGACAATGGATTGCGTTCGAACCGGATCGTCGGGTGCGCCTGGCGACCGGCAAGGTGGAACTCGGCCAGGGCGTGCTGACCGCGTTGATCCAGATCGCAGCCGAGGAGCTCGGCGTCGATCCGTCGCGCTTCCGCATCGTCTCCGGCGACACCGACGCCGCGCCGGAGGAAGGCTTCACCGCCGGATCGCAATCGATCGAGGCATCGGGCGGTTCGATCCGCCTGGTCGCGGCCGAATTGCGCGCGCGGTTCCTGTCCGCCGCGGCGCTACGGCTGAACTGCGCGCCGGCCGCGCTGGATGTGGTGGACGGCGCGATCGTGCAGGACGGGACGGCGACGGCGCTGGATTACTGGACGCTGGCACCGGCGGTGGATTTCGATACGCCCGCAACCGGCACCGCGCCGCTGCGCGCGCCTGACAGCTTCCGCTATATCGGCAAGGCGCTGGCGCGGGTGGACCTGCCGGGGAAATTATTCGGCGGCTGGTTCATCCACGATCTGCGCCCGGAGCGGCTGCTGCACGCGCGGTCGTTGCACCGACCTTGGCCCGGCGCCGCGCTGGCGCCGCTGGATGAGGCGGCGATCGCGCGCGCCGCAGGCGGCGACGTGACGCTGTTCCGCAGCGGCGATTTTGCCGCCGTGGTTGCGGCGACGGAGGCGCTGACGGAGCGCGCGCTGGAAGCGGCCGAGGCGCGCGCGCGCTGGTCGGGCGGCACGCCGCGCGCGATCGTGCCATCCGAACCGCTGGCGCTGCTGGACGCCGAGGCGACCAAGCGGACGCTGGATGTGCCGGCCGCGCGCGTTGATGCGGCGACGGCAGTCGCTCGCGTGACTGCGCGGTATCTGCGGCCGTATCTGGCTCATGCCTCGATCGGGCCGTCGGTCGCGCTAGCGTTGTGGGATGGGGCGCATCTGACCGTGGAGACCCATTCGCAGGGCGTCGGCATGCTGCGCGTGGCGCTGGCCCAGGCGCTGGAGGTGCCGCTGACGGCGGTGTCGGTGCGCCATCGGCCGGGCGCGGGGTGTTACGGACATAATGGCGCCGACGACGTTGCGCTGGACGCGGCGCTGGTCGCGCGCGCGCATTCCGGACACTGGGTGCGGGTGCAGTGGACGCGGGCGCAGGAATTATCCGTGGTGCCGTTCGGCTCGGCGATGGTCGTGGACCTGGCGGCGGAGTTGGACGCGGCAGGGCGGCCGGTGGGCTGGGCGATGGGTGTCACCAGCGGAACGCACGGCCAGCGGCCCGGGCATAACGGACGGACCAATCTGCTGGCGGCCGAGGCGCTGCCGGGTGCCACGCCTACGCCTCCGGCGCCGGACGTGCCGGACGCGGCCGGGTTCGGCGGGCTGCGCAATGCGATCGCGCTATACGATCTGCCGGAGCAACGGATCACGCACCACCTGGTGGCGCGGCCACGGCTGCGGACCTCGTCCATGCGCGGCCTGGGCGCGCATGGGAACGTGTTCGCGCTGGAAAGCTTCATCGACGAACTGGCGCTCCACGCCGGTGCCGATCCGCTGGCGTATCGGCTGGGGCTGCTGTCCGATGCGCGCGCACGGCGGGTGCTGGAGGCGGTGGCTGGGATGTCCGGCTGGGAAGCGCGTCCCGCGGGCGGGGAGGGCACCGGTTGGGGGATCGCGTTCAGTCGGTACAAGAATCGCGCCGCTTATGTGGCGCTGGTGGCCGAGATCGCCGTGGACCAGGCGATCGTGCTGCGCCGGGTCTGGTGCGCGGTGGACGCCGGCTTGATCATCAATCCCGACGGTGCGGCCAACCAGATCGAGGGCGGGGTGATCCAGGCCGCCAGTTGGACCGTGAAAGAACAGGTCCGGGTCGGGCCGGAGGGCGTGGAGACCAATGGCTGGGAACGCTACCCGATCCTGACCTTCGCGGAGGTCCCCGAGGTCACGGTGCGCCTCGTCGGCGAGGCCACCGACCCGCCGCTGGGGCTGGGCGAGGTGGCGCTGGGGCCGACCGCCGCGGCAATCGGTAATGCGCTGGCGGATGCGCTTGGGGTGCGGGTGCGGGAGATGCCGCTGACGCGGGAGCGGATCGCCGCGGTGCTGGTGGGATAGAG
>DAHWDR010000131.1:0-15314 GCA_027330745.1 Acetobacteraceae bacterium
CCCCGTCCGGCGCGATCCGCGAGACCTGCCGCCCCGCGATCTCGGTCACCACCACCGATCCGTCCGCCAGCACCGCCGGGCCTTCGGGAAACCCGAATCCGCCCGCCACGATTCGTATGTCCGCCATAGCCCGTTCCTCCCGTCCGCCGCGGCGTCCCCGCGATCCAGACGCGAAGCACACCACCCAAGCGCGCCAGGAGCAACCCGCGCCGACGCGTCAGGCTGCCGCGGGCCGCGCGACCCGGGGTGGTGCCGCCCGCATCGCAGCGTTGACCGAAGCGGCGAGCGGCACCGCGGAATTCGGGCTCTGCCCGGTCATCAAGGTCCCATCCGTCACCACCTGCGGCTGGAAATCGGGTCCAGCGCTCAGCCGCGCGCCCAGACTGGCCAGTCGCGTCGCGAGCAGGAACGGCACCTGGTCGTCGAGATGGACCGCGCGTTCCTCGGAATCGGTAAAACAGGCGATCGAACGGCCCGCGACCAGCGGGGCGCCGTCCGCGCGCCTGACGCCGATGAACCCAGCCGGACCATGGCACACTGCGGCGACGATCCGGCCCGCGTCCAGCGCATCCGTGATGGTGCGGCCGAGTGCCGCATTATCGGGAAAATCCCACATCGTTCCATGCCCGCCGGCCAGGAACAGCGCATCGTAATCGCGGGCATCGAGGTCGGCGACCGCCCGGCTCTGCCGTGCCGCCGCAAGCGCTTCCGGGTCGTCCTGGAAGCGGCGCACCGACGCGGAAACCGCCTCTCCGGCAAGACTGCGCGGATCGATCGGCACCACGCCGCCGCGGATCGAGGCGATCGTGACCGCGTGCCCTGCATCGACGAAGGCATAATAGGGGCCCGCGAGCTCCTCGTACCAGACACCGGTCGGCGCGGCCTCATGCGGCATGGCGGTATGCGATGTCGTGACAATGAGTATCTTGCGCATGGCTTGCTCCTGAAACGCAACATCGGAGCGGTGGAACCGGGCGACGCGTCCGGCCGCCCGGCCCCCGGTGCGCCGCAGACCTAGGCATGGCGTCGGTCAGCCGCAAGCCGCCGATCCCGCCGCGGGTTGCGCCGATCAACACGAATGATTGATGCGACGACTTCCCGATAAGGCGATTACGGATATCATGCGCAGCCCGCCGCTGCGTCTGATCGGAATCTCCGCGATGGTTGCGCCTTTTGTCCTCGCCGCCCGTTCCCTGTTCGGGATTCGCTCCGACACCGAGGAACCGCGGGGCTCGGTCATCGATCACCTCGCGGCCGTCGAGATCCGGGAGTACGGACCCCGTCTCGCCGCCGAAACCACCGTCAGCGGCAGCGGGGACAGCGCCCGTTCCCAGGGGTTTCGCCGCCTCGCCGCTTATATCTTCGGCGCCAATCTTGGTGGCGGGAAAATCGCGATGACCGCGCCGGTGGTCCAGACGCCGGAACCCGAGAAGATCGCGATGACCGCGCCGGTCGCGCAGACCAGCGACGGCGCGGGGCGCTGGACCATCCGCTTTTTCATGCCGAGCGCTTACACCGCGCAGACCCTGCCGCGTCCCACCGATCCCGAAATCCGCATCGTCGCCGTCCCCAACGAGACCTACGCCGTGCTCCGGTTCGCCGGCAACCGCACCCAGGCGCGGGTTGCCGCCGAGCAGGCGCGGCTGCTGGACCTGCTCGCCCCCAGTCGCTGGCGGATCGAGGGTCCGCCAACGGCCTGGTTCTTCGATCCGCCCTGGACCCTTCCTTTTCTCCGTCGCAATGAGGTCGCGGTGCGGGTCGGTTCCCAGCCGTAAGCCCTTCGGCCGGCGCGTCTGGCCACGGCGGCGCGGGAAGGCGCCGACTTTCAAACTGACGCACTCCCCCGCCACGGACCTCCGTATTGACGCGGCCTCGGCGCCCCCGTCACCATACCGGATCACAAACCCCCGGTCCGCCCCGCCTTGGAACTCGTCCGCGAACTGCCGCTCGATCAGATCCTGCGCGGCGACAGCATCGAGATGCTGCGGATGCTGCCGCCGGCGTCGGTCCACTGCGTGTTCGCCGATCCGCCTTACAACCTCCAGTTGCGCGGCGAACTGCGCCGGCCGGACGACAGCCTGGTGGATGGGGTCGATGACGACTGGGACCGGTTCGCCGATTTTCCCGCCTATGACGATTTCACCCGTGCCTGGCTGACCGAATGTCGGCGCGTGCTGCGCAAGGACGGCACGATATGGGTGATCGGCGCCTATCACAACATCTTCCGCATCGGCGCCATCCTGCAGGACCTGGGCTACTGGATCCTGAACGATATCATCTGGCGCAAATCCAACCCGATGCCGAATTTCCGCGGCCGGCGCTTCACCAACGCGCACGAGACGATGATCTGGGCGGCGCGTCAGCGCGACTCCCGGCATCGCTTCAACTACCAGGCGATGAAGGCGCTGAACGACGAGATCCAGATGCGCAGCGACTGGCTGATCCCACTATGTACCGGACCGGAACGGCTTCGCAACGCCCACGGCCTGAAGCTGCACCCGACGCAGAAGCCGGAGGCGCTGCTGCACCGCGCCCTGCTGGCTGCCACCGGCCCGGGCGATATCGTGCTGGACCCGTTCTTCGGCACCGGCACGACCGGCGTGGTCGCCAAGCGCCTGCATCGTCATTTCATCGGCATCGAGCGCCACCCCGCCTATGTGGAAGCCGCCTGGGGCCGCATCCGCCGCACCCGTGCCGCGTCGGCCGATGGTGCCGCCGCGACGCCCAACCGCCGCGATGCGCCGCGTGTCGCGTTCGGCGTGCTGGTGGAACGTGGCCTGATCCCGCCCGGCACACGGCTTTACGACCGCCAGCGCCGCATCACCGCGACGGTCGCGGCCGATGGCACCCTGCGCTCGGGCGCTTTGGCGGGGTCGATCCACCAGATCGGCGCACAGGCGCAGAACGCGCCCAGTTGCAACGGCTGGACCTTCTGGCACCTGGAACGGGACGGCGCGCTGACCCCGATCGACACGCTGCGCGCGGTGCTGCAGGCGGAAGCGGTGTCTCAGTAGGTCACCACCGAGCGGATCGACTCGCCGCGCCGCATCAGTTCGAAGCCTTCGTTGATCCGCTCGAACGGCAGCACATGCGTGATCAGGTCGTCGATGTTGATCTTGCCGTCCATGTACCAATCGACGATGCGCGGCACATCGGTCCGCCCGCGCGCGCCGCCGAACGCGGTGCCTTTCCACACCCGCCCGGTCACCAACTGGAACGGGCGCGTGCTGATTTCCTGTCCCGCGCCGGCCACCCCGATGACGATGCTCTGGCCCCAGCCGCGATGGGCACATTCCAGCGCCTGGCGCATCACCTTCACGTTGCCGATGCATTCAAAACTGTAATCGGCGCCGCCCTTGGTCAGATCCACCAGATACGGCACCAGGTCGCCGGCCACCTCGGACGGATTGACGAAATGCGTCATCCCGAATTTCTCGGCGATCGCGCGCCGCGCCGGGTTCAGATCGACGCCCACGATCATCTCGGCTCCGGCAAGCCGCGCCCCCTGGATCACGTTCAGCCCGATCCCGCCGAGCCCGAACACCACCACGCGCGCGCCGGGTTCAACCTTGGCGGTGTTGATGACCGCGCCGATCCCGGTGGTCACGCCGCAACCGATATAGCACACCTTGTCGAACGGCGCGTCCTTGCGGATCTTCGCCAGCGCGATCTCCGGCACCACCGTGAAATTGCTGAATGTCGAGGTGCCCATGTAGTGATGGACCGTTTCGCCGGCGCAGGAAAACCGGCTGGTTCCGTCCGGCATCACCCCGCGGCCCTGGGTCGCGCGGATCGCGACGCACAGATTGGTCTTGCGCGACAGGCAGTATTCGCATTGCCGGCATTCCGGCGTGTACAGCGGGATTACGTGATCGCCCCGCGTCAGGCTGGTCACGTCCTTGCCCACATCCACCACCACCCCGGCGCCCTCGTGGCCCAGGATCGACGGGAACAACCCTTCGGGATCGGCACCCGACAGGGTGAATTCGTCGGTGTGGCAGATCCCCGTCGCCTTGATCTCCACCAGCACCTCCCCCGCGCGCGGGCCGTCCAGCTCCACTTCCTCCAGGCTCAAGGGTGCTCCGGCCTTGCGGGCCACGGCGGCGCGGGTCTTCATGCGGGGCATCTCCGGTTCGGAGGGCACAGAGTGCGGGGCCGCGCGTACCCGCGCAACCCTGGTCCCGGCAACCGGATCACCCCGCCATCCGCCGCGGCATCAGGATTGTGGTGGTGAACTCCTGCACCGGCGCGTCGTGCTGGTTCAGCGTGGTACAGCGATACGTCACCACCCCGGAATCCGGCCGCGATTGCGATTCCCGCGCCGCCAGCACCTCGATCCGTACCCGCAACGCATCGCCCGCCAGCACCGGGCGCACCCAGCGCAGCCGCTCGATCCCCGCGCCCATGCCGCCGCGCGCGACATGCAGCGTCTCGAAGATCAGCCGCATCGTGACCGACCCGGTATGCCATCCGCTGGCGCAGAACACGCCCAGCAGGCTGTCGCGCGCGGTCGCCTCGCCCAGATGCGCCGGCTGCGGGTCGTATTGGCGCGCGAAGGCAATGATGGCGTCGCCATCCATCACGATCGCGCGCGCCGAGCACAGCACCTGCCCGGCGCACACGTCCTCGAACCACATCGGCTCCTGATCCACGATTCTCTCCCGACTCGCGCCACGGGTTAGGGTCCCGCAACCCGGAGTGTCCCCCATGCCGCCGTTGATCGGAAGCCTGCTTGTCCCCATCCTGGCCGTTCTGGCAGCCGCCCTGGCCGCCGTGCTGGCCGGGCGCGGGATCGCGGCGGCCGAGCGCGCCCGGCTGGTGGCCGAGCAGGCGCGTGAGGCGATCCGCGCGGAATCCGAAACCACCCGGCGCCAGGCCGAGACCCAGGCGCGCGACCTGATCGAACGGATCGGCAACCTGCGCAGCGCCCAGGATCTCGCCAACGAACAGCTTCGCACCACGCTCGCGCAGGAACAGGGCGCGCTGCGCCTTGCGCTCAGCGAAGCGCGCGAGGCGCTGACGCGCGCCTCCGCCGCCGGGTTCGAGGACACGCGCACGCTGCTGGAGCTCCGCCTGCGCGAACTGCGCGAGGGCAACGAGAAGAAACTGGCGGAAATCCAGACCACCGTGAACGAACAACTGCACGCCGCGGTGGAAAAGCAGATGACCGAAAGCTTCGCCCGCGTCGCCGACCAGTTCGAGGCGGTGCGCAAGGCGCTGGGCGAGTTCTCGGTCCTGTCCACGCAGATGGGCGACATCAAGCGGCTGTTTTCCAACGTCAAGACCCGTGGCGGCTGGGGCGAGACCCAGGTGCGCGCCATGCTGGACGATATCCTGCCGGTGGACGCCTATGAAACCAACTGCAAGCTGCGCCCGGACTCGGACGAAGCGGTGGAATTCGCCGTCCGCCTACCCGGCCGCGGCGGCGCGCGTCCGCTGCTGCCGATCGACGCCAAGTTCCCGGTGGAGGACTACGAACGCCTGCTCACCGCCGCCGACGAGGGCGACGCGGACGCGGAACGCGCCGCCCGGCGCGGCCTGGAAACCGCGGTCAAACTCCAGGCCCGCCGCATCGCCGAGAAATACATCGTCCCGCCGATCACGGTCGATTACGCGGTGATGTACCTCCCGACCGACGGGCTGTTCGCCGAGGTCGCGCGCATTCCGGGCCTGATCGACGCGCTCGGCCGCGATCACCACGTGATGGTGCTCGGCCCCAGCCTGTTCCCGGCGCTGCTGCGGACCATCCATCTCGGGGTCATTACGCTGGCGATCGAACAGAAGGCCGAACAGGTGCGCGGGCTGCTCGGCGCCACGGTGGCCGAGATGGGGCGGATGGACCAGGTGTTGGCCAAGCTGGAAAAGAACGCCGGCACCATGACGCGTACGATCGGCGCGGCGCGCACCCGCACCCGCGCGGTGCAGCGGAAACTGCGCGGGGTGGCCGCGACCGATCCGGATGCGGCCGCGCAGTTGCTGGAACTGGACGCCGAACCGGCCGAGGAGGAGGAACCGGCCGAGGAGGCGTAGGTCTGCCCGCCGGGGGAGTCGAACCCCCATGCCCCAGGGGCTGCGGATTTTAAGTCCGCTGCGTCTACCATTCCGCCAGGCGGGCCGCGCGCGCGGCGTAGCAGAGCCGGCCGGCCCGGGCCAGCGCCGCAGCACGCGAAGGTCAGAGGTCCACCTGGTTGGCCGCCGCCGCGGCCTCCGCCATACTCCCGGCCTCGGGGGAGAGAGAGCAACGATGCCCGTCAGCAAGGACCAGTACCGCGTGGCGATGGGCCGGCTCGGCGCCGCGGTGAACGTGATCACCACCGACGGCCCGGGCGGGCGCGCGGGCTTCACCGCCTCGGCCGTGTGCAGCGTCACCGACACCCCGCCCACGTTGCTGGTCTGCGCCAACCGCGGCAACGACTCCTACCCCGCCTTCACCGCCAACCAGGTGCTGTGCGTGAACACCCTGGCCCCGGCCAGCGAGCATCTCTCGCCGTTATTCGCCGGCCTGACCGACCACGCCATCGACGCGCGCTTCGACACCGCGGAATGGACCCAATTGGTCACCGGCGCCCCGGTCCTGGCGGAGGCCGCGGTGGCGTTCGACTGCCGGATCGACCAGATCGTGACCGTCGGCACGCATGACGTGTTCTTCTGCCTGGTCGAGGCGACGCAGGTCGGGCCGGTGCATGAAGGACTGATCTATTACGCGCGCGGCTATCACCGCATCGTGCCGCCGGGGTGACGAAGGGGGATCATGTAGTCGACAAACACGTCCGGCCGGGAGTGGAAGGCTTCTACTCCGTGTTCAAGCGCGAGGTGAAGGGAGTCTTCCAGCACTGCTCCGAAAAGCACTTGCACCGGAATGTGGCTGAGTTCGATTTTCGGTAAAACAACCGGGTTCGGCTGGGCGTGGATGACGCCGAGCGCATGGATCGCGCGCTGTGCGGGTTGATTGGCAAGAAACTTACTTACAAGCAGCCTTTGCGCGGTTGATAAGAAGTAAGAGGGCGCCAAACGCGCCATTGACAGCCAGAATCAAGGACTTGTAACAATAATGCGGCAGGCCGGATTTGAACCGACACGGGGTCCTTCTCAGGGGCGCTCCCACCGGAATCCAAGTCCGGCGCGTCTACCATTTCGCCACTGCCGCGTGAGTCTAGGGTGTAGTGGGCTTGCCCACCGGGACGGGAGGTGCGCCAACACCTTCCGTCCTGGCCTGACCCCTAGGGCCTTCCGGTGCCGCAAGTCAGAGCTGTCGCGGCGGCACCGGCTACATATCAGGCGGCGGCATCGTATCCCTCCTTGTTGCCGGTTTCGGAGGCGGGCGTCCCTGCGCCCGCCGAACCGCTGGGCCCGGGCGCCGATTCGGCGCCTTTCAGGAACCAGCGAGCCCCCTGCTGTTCGTACAACCGATCCTTCTGGCGGTAGAGTTCCCCGCCGATGGTGCGCCGCGCAACCGTTGGATCGACCGAGGGGAGCAGGTTCTCCATTTCCTGGATCGTCAGGCCCGGTTGGCGTTGGAGCATGATTCGGACGGCATTCCGCGCCGCCCGGCGCGGCGCCCGTTCTCCCCCGTGGGAAGATGCGGGGGCGACTTGAACGGCGGCGGCCGAAGCCGCATCTTCTGGCAACGATGCCGCGCGCATGATCGCCGCGCGGGTATATGCGCAGCCGTCCCGGAAGCCCGCCTGATACGCCTCTTCAAGTATGGCGAGCATTCTCGGGGGTAAGTGTTCCGGCAACTTCTGGGTCATGAGGGCCTCCATGTCTGCCGACTCGGACAGCTCCCACTGCATACCGCATCAACCCGAGAGAATGCAACACGGATGGCGCCCCCAACCGAAACGCCAAACCGTCCCGTCATCGGCATCGCAAGCCGACAAGTTCGCGGATGCTGCTCACGCCCTCGGCTGCGACGAGGACGAGGCTGCGTTCAAGGAAAAGCTGGGACGGGATTGCGCGGCAGAAGCCGAACGGCGAGCCGGCGCGAAGAAGCTTAGGAGGGGCTGATTGTCCAATGGCACGAGGATCGGGATCGTCGCGGCTTCGTCGGTGCTGGCGATGGCGCTGGCATGGGGAGTCTTCGCTGTCTATCGGCAATCTCAATTTGCGGCGGGCATCAGGCATTGCCTTGGTCAAATGCTCATTGTCGGGACTCTCACCCAAGGCTCTGAGGCAAAGATCAGGGCAGAAATAGCCGGCCTTCAGAGGAAGTACGGTTTATCTGCTCAGCACGCAGAGGAAGTGGTCCGCGGGGCGCCTCCATAGGACCGCGTTCCTAGCGTTTGTCAACTACATGATCGCCTGAACAAGGGCCAGGCCCCGTGGCGTTCGCTCACCCCGCCGCCGCCACCGCCCGTCCGCCCGACAATCGCCAGATCCGGTCCAGCCGTTCCACCCCGATCAGCCGGTGCGCGATCAGGATCACGGTCCGCTCCGCCGCCACCTCGTTCAGCGTGGTCAGGAACGCCCGCTCGGTGTCCGCGTCCAGCCCGGCGCACGGCTCGTCCAGGATCAGGATCGGCGCCGGCGACAGCAGCGCGCGCGCCAGGGCGAGCCTCCGTCCCTGCCCGCCCGAGAACCCGGCGCCTTCCTCTCCCACCCAGGCGTCCAGACCGTCCGGCAGGGCGCGCACCATCTCGGCGATACGGGCCGCGTCCAGCGCTGCCCATAGCGCCGCGTCATCGGCTTCGGGCCGGCCCAGCTTCAGGTTGGCGCGGATCGTGTCGGCGAACAGATGCGTGGTCTGGCCCAGCCAGCCGATCCGCGCGCGCACCGCCGCGGCCGGCAAGGACGCCAGATCCGCCCCGCCCAGCAGCACCGCGCCGGCCTCGGGCGCGGCCAGTTTCAACGCCAGCGCGACCAGCGTGGACTTGCCCGCCCCCGATGGCCCCAGCAGCGCGACGCGCGCGCCGGCCGGGATGTCGAGGCTCAGCCCGTCGAACACCGGCGGATGATCGGCCTGCCAGTGGAACCGCACACCGCGGAACGCTAGCGCGGTGCCGGTCGGCATCGCCGCCGGCCGCGCCGGGTCGGGGACCGAAGGCGGCGCTTCGGCCGCCGCCAGCACCCGCGCCGCCGCCGCCGCGGCGTGCCCGGCCAGCGCCCCGGCGCGCGGCAATCCGCCCGCGATCTCGAACGCCGCCACCACCAGGAACACCGCCGCCACCGCCAGCGCCGGATGCGCCGTCGCAGACAGCAGCACGATCAGCACCCCGGCCTGGGCCGCCAGCAGCGCGCCCGCCCCGGCCAGCGCGGTCCGCCCCGCCACCGCCCGTTGCGCCGCCAGCAGCGCCGCTTCGCGCGCCTGCACCGCGGCCAGCATCCGCCCCTCGGCGGCGAAGGCGCGCACCTCACGCAGCCCGGTGAATGCGTCCAGGACCGCCACCCGCAGCCCCGCCGAGGCCCGCGCCAACCGCGCGCCGGATGCGGACGTGACCCGCGCCGCCACCGCCGGCAGCGCGAAAGCGGACAGCGCGAACAGCACGCCGACGCCCAGCGCCACCGCCGCGCCGACGCTCCACAGCAGCACCACCAGAACCGGCAACAGCAGGCAGGCGCCCAGCAGCGGCACCAGGATGCGGAGATAAAGCCCGTCCAGCGCTTCGATATCGCCCACCAGGCGGGACAGGATGTCGCCGGCGCGGCGGAACCCCAGGCCGCCGGCCGCGCCGCGTGCCACGCCGCGGAAGAACCACACGCGCAGATCCGCGAGCGCGCGGAACGTCGCCGCATGGGTCGTGATACGTTCCAGATACCGCCCCACCACGCGCACCGCGCCCAGGCCGCGCAACAGCACCGGCGCCACCAGCACGCCGGCGGCCACCGCCAGGCCCACGGTCCGCCCCGCCATCGCCATCAGCGCCACCCCGGCCGCGAGCGCGATCAGCGACATGACCGCCCCGGCCACCAGCCACGGCAGCCGCCCGCGCCACAGCGCCAGGATGCGGATCAAGGGCCTCATGCCACCACCCGCGCCGGCGGCGTCACCACCCGCCCGTCGCGCAGGTCCAGCCGCCGGCCCGGGAAGGCGTGCGCGGCGCTGGCATGGCTCGCCAGCACCACGGTCCGCCCGATCACCAGCCGGCGCAGGCTTTCCAGGATGTCGGCCTCGGTGGCCGGGTCCAGATGCGCCGTGGGTTCGTCCAGCAGCAGCAGCGGCGCGTCGCGCAGAAAGGCGCGCGCGATCGCCACGCGCTGCGCCTGGCCGCCGGACAGGCCGTATCCGCCCTCCCCGATCGGCGTGTCCAGGCCCAGCCGCAGGCGTTCCGCGAAGGCGGTGACTTTCGCCGCCCGTGCCGCCTCGGCCACTTCGGCGTCGGATGCTTCGGGGCGGGCAAAGCGGATATTCTCGGCCATCGTGCCGGCGAACAGGACCGGGCGCTGGCCGATCCAGGCCACCAGCCCGGCATGGGCAGCCGGAACCAAATCCGCGATATCGGCGCCGTTGAAGGTGATCCGGCCTTCGGTCGGGCGCACGAATCCCAGCAGCAGATCGATCACGCTGGATTTCCCGGCGCCCGACGGGCCGGCCAGGATCAGCGTCTCCCCGGCGGCGATGCGCAGGTTCAGCCGGTCCAGCGCCTTGCCGCGCGCCGGGTCCCAGACCAGGGAGACGTCCTCGAACACCACCGTGATCCCGTCGGTCTCCACCTTGCGGACCTCGCGCGCCGGCGCCGGTATTGGGGCCGGCGGCAGATCGCGCAGCGCCTCCGCCGCGCCGGTCGCGTGCAGCCGGTCCTGATAGGCCAGCGCGAAACTGCGCAGCGGGGCGAAGAACTCGGGCACCAGCAGCAGCACGAACAGCGCGGCGCGCGGATCGGTCAGGCGGTGCGCCAGGATCAGCAGCCCATAGCGCAGCGCCAGGGCCACCAGCGCCAGCGCCGCCGCCAGATCCAGAAACGCCGAGGACAGGAACGCGACCCGCAGCACCCGCATGGTGCGCGCCCGCAATTCGTCGGCCGCGGCGGCGAGCGCGGCCGCTTCCGCCTCCACCCGGCCATACAGGACGATGGTGGCGATCCCCCGCATCCGATCCAGGAATCGCGCCTGCAACCGCGCCATCGCCTGGAACTGCCGGCGCGCGGCCGCCGCCGCGCCGATCCCCGCCAGCGCCATCCCCACCGGCACCAGCAGCCCGGCGCCGACCAGCAGCAGCGCCGCGAACGGGTCCACCGCCAGCGCCGCCAGCGCGACCAGCGCCGGCCCCGCCACCGCCAGCGCGGAGGCCGGAATCCAGCGCGCGAACAGCCCGTCCAGCGCCTCCACCCGATCGACCACGATCGCGGTCAGTTCGCCCGAATGCGCCGCCCGCAGCGCCGCCGGCCCGACATGCAGCAGCCGCGCCAGAATATCGCTGCGCAGCCGCCGGCGTGACGCGGCTCCGGCGGCGAAGGCGGCGCGCTCGGCGGCCCAGCCCAGCACGGCGCGAAGCAGCGCGAACAGCGCGAAGCCGACCAGGGCCGGCACGTCGGCCCGATGCCGCGCGAGGGCGGTGGTCAGGGCCTCGGCAATACAGAACGCCTGGCCGACCGCGACCGCGACCGCGAGCAGGCCCAGCAGCGTGGCCGGCCGCGCGGCGCGCGCGCCGACCCGGGTCTCGCGCCTGAGCCAGGCCTTGGCCGCTGCCTGCGGTCCGGGGCGGGCGCGGCGCGCCATTATGCCTCTGGTCCCGCGGGCGCGGGCGCAACGAAGGGGCGGCGGATGAGAAGGGACGAAGCGGACATGCGCGCCGGGTATAAAAGCCGCCCCGGTTGGGGACAGCCTTGAACGGGTTAAACTTCTGTAATCAGAAACTCCTTCGTCATCAACTGTGACATAGCTTCCCTGTGCGGTCCGGGCGCGCTAGCCTCGGCTGTTTGTTCACGGGCGCCCAAGCGCCAGCCTTTCCGGGGATTGGCTGCCATCGATGACCGCCCGCATCCTGATCGTCGATGACATCCCCGCCAACACGCGGTTGTTGGAAGCCAAGCTGGCCGCGGAATATTTCCAGGTTGCCTCCGCCCGCGACGGCGCCGAGGCGCTGGAGGTCGCCAGCCACTGGCAGCCCGACCTGATCCTGCTGGACGTGATGATGCCCGGCATGGATGGATTCGAATGCTGCCGGCGCCTGAAGGAAGATCCCGCCACGCTGCACATCCCGGTGGTGATGGTCACCGCGCTGGGGGAGGCCGCGGAACGGGTGGTGGGCCTGGATGCCGGGGCCGACGATTTCCTCAGCAAGCCGGTGGAATACGGCACGCTCATGAGCCGGGTGCGCAGCCTGATCCGCCTCAAGCGGCTGCTGGATGAATGGCGCGCGCGGGCCGAAACGGTCCGTGCCCTGGGCCTGACCACGCAACCGCTGCCGCCGCCCTCGGTCGCCGGCGCGCGCGTGCTGGTGATCGACGACTGGGATGGGGAAGCGGCCACGATCCGCGCCGCGCTGGCGGAGGAGGGGCTGGTCTCGCTTCGCGCCCGCGACGGGATCGAGGCGATGGCGTTGGCCTCGGCCAATCCGCTGGACCTGATCGTGCTCAGCCTGGGCATGACCGAGGAGGACCCGCTGGCGCTGGGCTCCGGCTTGCGCGCCGCGGATATCACGCATCACGTGCCGCAGCTTCTGATCGGCGACGTGGCGGAACGGGAGCGCCTGCATCGCGGCTTCGAACTCGGCGCCAATGACTGGCTGCTGTTGCCGCTGGACCCGCAGGAACTGCGCGCGCGGGCGCGCAACCAGATCCGTCGCAAACTCTATCAGGACCGGCTGCGCGCCGATCTGGGCGAGGCGATCGAGCTGGCGGTGACCGACCCGCTGACCGGCCTGTACAATCGCCGCTACCTGACCCGGCATCTGCACAACCTGATGGATCAGACCCCGCCGCCGCATCTGGCGCTGATGCTGATCGACGTGGATTTCTTCAAGGCGGTCAACGACGCCTATGGCCACGCCGCCGGAGACCGGGTGCTGCGCGCCGTGTCCGAGGTGCTGCGCGGCAATATCCGCGCCTTCGACACGCTTTCCCGCTACGGCGGCGAGGAGTTCGTGGTCATCATGCCGGGTGCCGGGCCGGACCAGGCGGCGGCGGCGGCGGAGCGGTTGCGGCTGGCGGTCGCGGATCTGGCGCTGGCGCCGGTGTTGGGGGCAAGCGAAGCCACCCGCCCGCTCACGGTCAGCATCGGCATCGGCGTCTCTGGCCAGGACGCCGAGACGGCCGAGGAGCTGATCGCGGTGGCGGACGGCGCGCTTTATGCGGCGAAGCGGAACGGGCGGAACCGGGTGGAACTGGCGCGCGATACGCTGGAGGCCGACCCCGCGGGCTGACCGCCGGCCCGCGCACCCGACGCCGGCCGCTACTTGATCTTCGCTTCCTTGAACACGACGTGCTGACGCACCACTGGATCATATTTCTTCAGTTCCAGCTTGGTGGTTTGCGCGCGCGCGTTCTTCTTGGTCACGTAGAAATACCCGGTATCCGCACTGGAAACGAGCTTGATCTGAACGGTGTTCGACTTGGCCATGGTCTGATCCTCGGAAGCGGCGGAACATGCGTACCGAACCCGCTTGCGTCAAGCCTGCGGCGAGACGCATGTGGGGCGGGCCGGCACGTGGATGCCCGTCTGACGCCGGCCAGGCGCCCCGTCGGGGACGGTTTCGGCCCGCGTCAGGCTGATGCGGCCGTCTAATCCCCGGTGGACAGCTCCACCGCGGCGGAGCGGCCGTTCTGCTGCTGCTCGACCTCGAACCCCAGCTTCTGCCCCTCGTTCAACGTCCGCAAACCGGCTTTCTGCACGGCGCTGATATGGACGAAGATGTCCTTGCCTCCGGTGTCCGGCGCAATGAAGCCGTACCCTTTGGTCGGATTGAACCACTTCACGGTGCCCCTGGGCATCGACGTGCTGCCTTTCTGCTTATGGAACACCGACCCAGACGGCGGCGTTCGCAGGTTTCCCCCGGCGGGCGCCCCCCATTCTGTGCGGAGCGGCTGACCCGTCAGAAGCAACGATACGCCGTGAATGCCAATTTCGCAATGCTGCCGTGCTTGGCGCGGCCAGCTATTCCAGCGGGCGCGCGATATGCGCGCGATACGCCGGCCGGGCCAGCAGCCGATCGTACCAGGCGCGCAGCCCCGGCACCTCGGGGCGATCGAACGCCATGGTGAACCAGCGATGCGCGTGCACGCCCCAGGGGATATCCGCCAGGGTCAGATGCGCGCCGGCGATGTAGGGATGCCGGGTCAGTTGCGCGCCGATCAGCCCGAACGCCTTTGCCGTATCGGCCACACCCTGGGCGATCGCGGCGGCGTCGCGCTTCTCGGGCGGCGTGCGCACCAGACCCCAGAACACCACCGACATCGGCCGGTTCAGCTGCGTCTGCTGCGCATCCATCCACTGGTCGATCCGCGCCCGATCCATCGGGTTCTGCGGCCAGAGCGGGCTGTGCGCGGCGTGGGCGTGGCACAGATAGCGGCATATCGCGTTGCTCTCCCACAGGGTGAAATCATCTTCCTGCAGGGTCGGCACCAGGCCGGTTGGGTTCATGCCGCGATAATCCGGCGTGTCGGTCTGGCCGTATTTGCCGCCGACGTCGCGCCGGTCATACGGCAGGCCCAGTTCTTCCAGAGCCCAGATGACTTTCATCACGTTGCTGGATGTATCGCGGCCCCACAGGATGCGCGCCATCGCCTTGCCCTCCCGAACATACCGGCGGGAACCTATCAGGCAGCCCGACCGCGCGCGACTCCCTGGGACCGGTCCGGCAACATGCAAAGCGGTCAGCCCGCCGCCAGGAATCCCCGCGTCTCCGCCACCGCCTCCGCCAGCCCCACCCGGCGCACCACCACTCCGGCGGGGAACGCCGAGACCAGTCGTTCCGGCGTGCGCCGGTCCAGCAACACGAACACGCCCCGGTCCGACCCGCGTCGGATCAGCCGCCCGAATGCCTGACGCAGCCGCAGCCGGGCCAGGCGGTCGTCGAACCCGCGCGGGTCCGCGCCCGACAGATGCACCCGCCGTTCCCGGTGCAGGATGTCCGGCCGCGGCCAGGGAACCTTCTCGAACACCACCAGGCGCAGCGCGTTCCCGGGCACATCGACGCCGTCGCGCATCGCGTCGGTCCCCAGCAGGCAGCTTGCTTCCTCGGTGCGGAACACATCGACCAGAGTGGCGTTGTCCATCGCGTCCACATGCTGCGCCAGCAGCGGGATGCCGGCCGCTTCCAGCGCCGGCGCGATGCGCCGCGCCACCGCGATCAGCCGCCCGATCGCCGTGAACAGCCCCAGCCCGCCCCCGCCCGCGGCCAGGAACAGCGCGCGATACGCCGCCGCCAGCGCCGCGAT
>DAHWDR010000179.1:0-2957 GCA_027330745.1 Acetobacteraceae bacterium
GGAGCGGATCCATGCCAGCCGGGCGACGCTCGGCAAGGCGTCCACCTGGCTCTCGGCAACCGATACGGTGTTCGACGGCACGTATCGCAATCTGCTGGGGGCGGTGAACGCGAAGCGGCGCAAGACGGCGGGCTGAGGGCGCAGGGTTGGGGAACGCGCCGCGCCGGCGGCTGCTGCGACGGACGCCTTGGCGCGGTTGCTACGCCCTCTCGTCAAAGCCCCCGTTCTGCGCCACCTTTCCCCGCAGGAGGAACGGAGGAAGCCACGCATGTCCGACCCTGCGACCCGCGCCGCCTGGGTTGCCCGAGTCCTTGGCGTCACGGTCCCCGCGGCCACCGCGAGCCCGGCGCTCGCCGCCTGGCGCGCCGCCCGCGCCGCCGCCATCGCCACCTTGCGCGCGCTGGAATCCGCCATCCGCGCCATGGAAGTGCCGCAGCGCGATCCCGCCATCATCCTGGTCCGCGCGATCGCCGCCAACCTGACCGAAAGCCCCGTCACGCCGGCCCAGCAGGCGGCGCTGCGCCGCTATCTGGAAACCGACGACATCATTGCCGAGGCCGAGGACCCGAACGGCTTCGGCATCACCGTCCGGCTGCGCGCCCCGTTGCTCGCCGCGCTGGCCGGGTTGGAAGGGCAGGGGGTGCCGCGATGAGCGACAAGAAGGGCAAGTCCGCGCTCGGGATCGTGCTGGCGCTCAGCCTGGATATCGGCAAGCAAGGCAAGGTGGCGACGGGGTCGTGGGAGGCCGGCTGGTCGGGCACCGGCCAGTCCCAGCTGGTGCAGGATATCGTCAATGATTTCAGTGTCCTGAAAGCCACTCTGACCCGCGTCGGCACGGCCCTGGCACCGGGCGCCGATCCCGCCGTGCCGGCCACCCGCCATGCCCCCCTGGCCGAGCGGTTCGCGACCCTGAGCCGCACCGCCGAGGCCCTGACCCAGACCAAGGTCGCCAACGCGCCCGACCCGCGCGCGGCGTTCCGCGAGCAGATCCAGACCGCCATCACCGACGCCACGGCGCTGGAGGATGACATCGCCGCCGCCATCCGGCGCGGCGAGCGGCAGGACACCGTCATCACCCATACCGCCCCGGCCCAGGTCATCACCAATACGCCGATCGTGCTGGCCATGATCGGCGCCAGCGCCAGCTCCGGCGCGCCGGTGCGCATGGTGCGGGGGAAGGAGTCGGTCACGCAGGTGGCGTTCGCCAATCCCGGCGACGGCCAGGCCTTCCTGCTGGAAGCCGATGCCACCGACACGCACAAGGCCGCCAGCCTGCGCGTGGCGGTGAAGGTGGTCCGTCCGACCCGCGTGGTGACCTGGTCGCCGCCGCGGGAGATCGTCTGGGGCACGAAGCTGACCGTGTCCTCGCTCAAGGCAAGTGCCAGCGGGGAAGGGGAGCCGCTCGCGCTGACGCCCGAGGATGGCATCCTGCCGGTGGGCGAGGCGGTGGCGCTGCGCATCGACGCGCCGCGCGCCTTGCGTTCCCCCACCTGGGAGTCGGGCTTCGCCACCGCGACGGTGAAGGTCACGCCCGCGCCCTGCAACCTGACCTGGACCCTGCCGACGAGCCTGACGGTGACCGAGACGGTAACCCCGAAGCTGCTCGGCGCGAAACTGGGCGCCGGGGAAGGGGGGCTGAGCGTGACCGCCCCGCCGGGCGGCAAGTTCGCCGCCACCGGCAAGGATCAGACCGTCACCCTGGTCGCCGCCGCCACCGCGACCCATGCCGGGGCCAGCTTGACCGGGACGGTGGCGGTGACGCGCGGCACGCCGGGCCTGAGCTGGAAGCCCCCGCAGCCCGTGACGATCAACACGAAACTCGCCGCCACGCAGCTCAACGCCGCGATCGTGCCGACGACGCTGAAGAACGCGCTGGTCTATGCGCCGGCGACGGATACCGAGATGACGGCGCTGGGGGCGCACACGCTGAAAGTGTCGTTCCCCGGCGATGCACACTGGGAACCGGCGGCGGCCGAGGTGCGGCTGGTGGTGCTGGCGAACGCCGACCAGGTGAAGGGCAGCAAGGATGCGCTCGGCGGCAAAGGCTGGACCAAGCCGGTCGGCGGGGTGGCCAAGGATCGGCTGGATGCCTGGGAGGGCGATGACGGCAAGGACCCCAAATCGCTGAAAATGATGGGGCAGCGGCTGATGCGCGCGCTCAACGCCATGACCGCCGAGGAGCTGATTGCGCAGCTGGGCGAGGAACTGGCCGACAACCCCGAGAGTACCCGCACCGACCAGCCCGGCCTGCGGCCGAACACGATCTGGAGCTTCAAGAACGGCCTGCAGGTCCGCTACAAGAGCAACGGCGACCAGCACAACCCCGGCGTGCCGCTGTTCTGCATCGAGGTACGGACTTCCGCCGGCCCGTCGGCCAGTCTGGGCGACGTGGCCTTCAAGGTGAGCGCGGAGGGCAATCCGGCGGCGAAAGGCCGGGCCGACACCGCCGTGCCGGGCGGGACCGATGACGCCGACTACAAGGGCGGCGTGGCCCGGGCGACGCATCTGTTCTGCCGGCCAAAGGACCCGCAAGTGGTCACCTGGGACCCGCCGGCGGAGCTTGAGGCCAACACGGTGCTGACAAGCGAGGCGCATCTGAACGCCTCCGCCCTGGGCGGCGCGGCGATTGCTTACGAGCGCGTGGCGGACGCAATGGCGGTGGTGCCGGGCAACAAGCTGCCGCCCGGCCAGATGACCGCGGTGAAGGCGATCGCGGCGGCCACAAAACGCTACGATGCCGGAGAAAAAACCGTGAATATCCAGGTGAAGGCCGCGCCGCCGGTCAAAAAGAGGGTGACAAAATGACCGATCCCAGGATGACCGCCTGGTTGGCCGAGGACGAGCTGCGCGTGCTGCCGCGCCAGGGCCGGTTCGACGTGGACCGGGTGGCGGCATGGATCGGCACGCTGGGGTTCTCGTTCCGCGACGCGAAGCTGCCCAGCATGTTCGTGGTGGCG
>DAHWDR010000199.1:0-16706 GCA_027330745.1 Acetobacteraceae bacterium
TGCCGGATACGGGTCTCGTCTGTCCACATTGGGCACCTCGCGAATCGGTGCCATACATCGAGTCACAGACGATTCAGGCCAGTCAACCCCCCGCGACTAAACGATTCTAAGGACTCAATTTGTTCGCGGACAGACACTTAGACCTCGGTCGGAAATTTTGGAGCTAGCGAAGATTTGGATATCCCCAAATACTGCCGTCGCAGTTTTAGGGGCCGGTAGTACTCCCAGCGATCAGTCGGCATCGGCCATTTCAATCATCCGTCGCTCGCTAGACGAGTTGTGAGCGTACGTCTTCCAGGTCGGCTCGTAAGCGTCATCGGCTTGGTGGCCCCACACTGACCAGCCGGGACGGACACCGCGAGCGAACAGCTCTAGCCGAGGGCCGGGGCTGCATGCTTCGATGATCGGATAGATTTCATCAGGCTTGCGGGAGTGCTCCCGCTTGCGGGTCGGCAGCAAGTTGACCTGCGTGCGGCCGGGCTGAAGCGTGCGAGCGTTCTTCCCACGCACCCCAAACAGCAGGATTTCTGTCACGTTTCTGAAATAAAACCCCACGCCCCGGCCGTCGCTGCCGCCATCCTTTCGAATTTTGTGCCAAATGATGTTAGACTTGTACTCGTACCCCCATGATTTCATCACAGCGAGACCATCAGGTAACAGGGCATTTGGCACCCAGAGATAAAGGTGCGAAGTCGGCGCCGCGAACTCAGCAACCGGGAGCGCACAAATTTCGGGCAGCGTCAGCGTGCTGTATCGGTTAAGCCTCCGATGCTCTGGAGCCATTTTTCCCGTTCGGTTTACGAACTGCCACGGCGGGTCCGCCAGGACGCAGGGAAACCTCTGGCCCACCAGGGCCGCCCGAAAGTCCGCATTCGGACTGGGTTGGAGCGCGCTCTTCATGCTCATTTGACTTCCTTGAGGCTGACATGTCGCTGGCTTTACGACTAGATCCGCAATGCTCCCAAATCTCCACAAAGTGGGCGTTCGGCTCCATCCCGCGGAAGCAAACATGCGATCTGAAGCGCCTCTTCGCGGAGACGGGTATCTTGACCTGCAGCGGCTCCTTCTGGAGCGCGATGGCAGCATGGGCGGATTTGCCTTCGGCTCCGCCGGTCGGCTTTAGGATGGCTATTATCGTGGCTGGTTGCATGCATGCATGCAACCGATTCGTCAATGGCTACTTAAGGTCGCATAGGCGGCAACCCAAGGATCTTCGACAAGGTCTGGACCGCCTCGCCTCAGCGCCACCGCTCCAATCCCCGGCTCCCCTCCTGCTGCCGTCCGTGTGCCACCTCCGGCGGCCGTCGCTCTGCGAGTACCGCGCGGACTAACGCCATTCGTTCCTGCCGCCGCGCCGTCTCGGTGTTGGCTGCCGGCTTCACCTACTCGGTCCGCGTTCCCTTGAGCGGCTCTCGCGCGATCGGACGGTGAGGCCGGCAGCGCGGCCAGAAACGCCCGGGCGTGGGTATTGGAGGCAAACGGGAAGTCGACCGGAAACAGGACGCCCTCGCCGCTGAACGCGAGCAGCGAATGAAAATCCGCGTCGAGTGTGACGCAGGTGCGCGCTTCGGTTCGGGTGCGCTCCAGGATATCCACATCATCCGCGCGGCTCATGCCGATGTCGGACACATGGACCACGTCCCAGCCGGCCTGTGTGAGCAAACCAGCGGCTGACCGCGGTTAACCCTGATCGAGCAGCAGGCGTTTCACGCAACTTCGAGCGGCTGCACGCTTTCATCCAGGTTCCGGGCAGCGAACTCGAGCGCCTGGCGCATATCCTCCAGTTCCAGTTCAGGGTATTCACGGCGCAGGTCATCCCGGTTCGGATGCACCGCAAGCGCCTCAATGACCCGTCGCACCGACAGGCGCATGCCGCGAATAGTCGGCTGCCAATTGAGAATCGTCGGAATGGAGGTGATTCTGTCGAACGTGGCCATGGGCATTGTCCCGAGGATTTCCAGCGCGAACAAACCTAGCCCGGGCCGCCGCACTGGACAACGCCACCTGATCGGCGCCCGGAGAGTGATCCGCCTCATGGGTGAACCCGCCCCCGTGGGAGCATCGCGCCTATGCCGTACGGCCCATCTCCGGAACGCCAACCCAAAGTCTCGGGAACCGGCCGGCCGCTGGTTCGCTCCGTGTTGAAAAGCGCCCGCCCGCCCTCCAAAAGCCCGCAAGCGTCCCCCCCACCCAAGCTCCACCACCCCCCCAGCACCAGGCCGTGCCCCTGGCCCCCGCAACCGGTCCTGCGTAGAACCCCGCCATCGTCAGGAGCCCGCGCCCGTGCCCGAACCCATCCGCGCCGACGTCGCCATCATCGGGGCCGGACCCGCCGGCCTGTTCGCGGTGTTCGAACTGGGGATGCTGAAACTGTCCGCCGTGCTGATCGATGCGCTGGCGGAAACCGGCGGACAATGCGCCGCTTTATATCCGGAAAAGCCGATCTTCGACATTCCCGGCCATCCAAGGATCGACGCGGGCACGCTGGTGGACGCGCTGGAGCGCCAGATCGCGCCGTTCGCCGCGCCGCGGCTGCTGGGCCAGCGGGTCGTGGCGCTGTCCGGCGGGCCGGGCGCGTTCGTGCTGGAAACCGATCAGGGGCGGCGCGTGGCCGCGCGCGCGGTGATCGTTGCCGCCGGTGCCGGCGCCTTCGGTCCGAACCGCCCGCCGCTGCCGGACCTTGCCTTGTACGAAGCCTCGGGCGCGGTGCGCTATTTCGTGCGCGACCGCGAAACCCTGCGCGGGCGGCGCGTGGTGATCGCCGGGGGCGGGGACTCCGCGGTTGATTGGGCGCTGGCGCTGAAGGACCTGGCGCAGGTCGCCGTGGTGCATCGCCGCCCCCGCTTCCGCGCCGCCCCGGATACCGCCGCCGCGCTGGAAGCCGCCGCCGCGCGGGGGGAGATCGAGCTGGTCATCCCATACCAGCTGCATGCGCTGCGCGGGGCGGACGGGGTCCTGGCGGCGGTGGAGGTCGCCACCCTGGCGGGCGAGACCCGCGCTTTGCCGGCCGACGTGCTGCTCGCGTTTTTCGGGCTGGCGGCGGAGCTGGGGCCGATCGCGGCGTGGGGCCTGGCGCTCGATCAGCACCGCATCCTGATCGATCCCGCCACCTGCGCGACCAATATTCCGGGTGTGTTCGCGATCGGCGATGTGGCCCAGTATCCCGGCAAGCTCAAACTGATCCTGCAGGGTTTCAGCGAGTCGGCGATGGCCGCGCACGCAATCTGGAACCAGGTCCATCCGGGGGAGGCGCTGCATTTCGCGTACTCCACCACCACCGGCGTGCCCGGGGGCTGATCCGGATGGAGCGCCTGCCGGCCTCGGCCGAGGGGATCGCCCGGGCGGCGGCGCTGCTGCGCGCTGGCGGGCTGGTCGCGTTCGGGACCGAGACCGTGTACGGCCTCGGCGCCGATGCCACCAACGCCGAAGCGGTGGCGCGCGTGTTCGCGGCCAAGGGGCGCCCGCGCTTCAACCCGCTGATCTGCCACTATCCGGACGCCGCGGCGGCGTTCGTGGACGTGATCCCGACCGAGTCCGCGCGGACGCTCGCCGCCGCGTTCTGGCCCGGGCCGCTGACCCTGATCCTGGAACGGCGGGAGCCCGGGCGCGTCGCGCTGCTGACCGGGGCCGGGCTGCCCAGCCTGGCGGTGCGGGTGCCCGCCCATCCGGTGGCGCGCACGCTGCTGGCAGCGGTCGGACGGCCGGTGGCGGCGCCGTCGGCGAACCGGTCGGGCCGGGTCAGCCCGACCTCGGCGGCGGATGTGCTGGCCGAACTGGACGGGCGGATCGACGCGGTGCTGGACAGCGGGCCGGCGGCGGTGGGGGTGGAGTCGACCGTGCTGGATCTGACCGGCCCGATGCCGGTGCTGTTGCGACCGGGGGGCGTGACGGTGGAGGCGCTGGAAGCACGGCTAGGGCCGGTTGCGCGCGGGGTGGCGGTGGCGGCGGCGGGCGCGGTGCGCGCGCCCGGGCAACTGGCCGCGCATTACGCGCCGACGCTGCCGGTGCGGCTGCGGGCAACGGCGGTGGCGGCGGATGAGGCGCTGCTGGCCTTCGGGGTGCCGCTGGCCGGGGCGGGGGCGGTGTTCAACCTCAGTGCGCGCGGCGATCTGACCGAAGCGGCGGCGCGGCTGTTCGCCGGGCTGCGGGCGCTGGACGGGTCCGGACTGGCGCGGATCGCGGCGATGCCGGTGCCGCACGAAGGTCTGGGGCTGGCGATCAACGACCGGCTGGCACGAGCCGCAACGCGGGGGTGAGCGGCCTGCCTACGCCGCCACGGCGCGGTCCGGATGCAGTGCGCGCAGCCGCGGCGCCACTTCGCGCGCGAACAGCGAGATGTTCTCCACCGTGTCCTTGTGGTCCAGGAACCCGCCCTGGCCGAAGAACAGCAGATGTCCGACGCCGCCCATGCGCGCATCGAAATCCTTGATCTGCGCAAACACGTCGTCGGGCGTGCCGGCGAACACCGTATCGGTGGCCATCAGGTCTTCCACGCTGGCCTTGGTGGCGTCAATCAGGTTGCCGTTGCGATCGGCGACGATACGCCCCTTCTTGCGGCCCTGGCGCAGCATCGCGACATTGGCTGGGATGGTGTTGTAGCCGGGCGGGTTGGTGAACGGCTCGGCCACCACCGGGGCGGTGCGGACATAGCCGGCGACCAGGTCGGCGCGGCGATAGCCCTCGGCGCGGCTGTGACCCACGCCGATCACGGCGGCGTAGGCCATGCGATCCGGCCCAGCTTCCCAGCCGAGTTCGCGCGCGCGGGCGCGATAGGCGTCGAACATCGGCTTGGCGATCCCGCCGGACAGCAACGTGCCCACCACATGGCCGCGTTCCGCCGCGACGCGCCCGGTGGCGGCGGACATCCCCGTCATCCAGATCGGCGGATGCGGAAACTGGATCGGGCGCGGCCAGATGTTGACGTTCCGGTAATGGAAGTATTCGCCTTCCCACGAAAACGGGCCGTCATGGGTGGACAGCGCCTTCAGGATCAGGTCGTGCGCTTCCCAATAGCGGCGCATGATGCGGGCCGGGTTGGAATTGGCCGGCGCGATCTCGTACGCGGCGCCCTTGACCAGGCCCAGTTCCGTGCGGCCGTTGGACAGCACGTCCAGCCAGGCCATTTCCTCGGCTACCCGCACCGGGTCCGGGCGATTGGCGATCGGGTTGCCGAGCGACAGCAGCCGGGCGCGTTTGGTTTCGCGTGCGATGATCGCCAACGCCATCGGCACCGAGACGGTCATGCAGGTCGCGGTGGCATGGTGTTCGTTCACCATGATATCCAGACCGGCTTCGTCGCATAGCGCGAACTCGTCCAGATACCGGGTCAGCAGCTTGTGCGCCTGGTGCGGGTCCAGATTTTCGCTCGGCAGCACCACGCGCAGGGACCCGCGCGCCAGGCCGGCCTCCCAGGCCGGGTGGTAGGCCATTTCCGAGAAATACCAGGTGCGCATGGGGGACTCCGGCGCACCGTCACGGCCGGATCAAGCCCGGACATGACGGGAGGGTTCAGGATGAGGGTCAAGAAAACGATGCAGCACGGCAACGCTCGCCGCCGGTTGTTCCCATAACGGGAAATGCCCGGCGTCCGGGATGGTTTCCAGGCTCGCGCCCGGGATGGCTGCGCGCCAGCGCGCGCCGTAGTCGGGCGTGACGATCCCGTCGCGTTCGCCCCAGAGCAGCAGGGTCGGCACGCCGATCCGGTGCAGCCAGGGCCGCAGCCGCGGATTGTGCATGTAGGGCTTCCACCCGAACAGCGCGAACGCTTCCCGCCCGCGCGCGATCGCCAGGAGTTCCGCATCCGGCAAGCGGGTGGTGTCCACTTCGCCACGCGCTGGATCGGCCCAGGCGCGGGCCATGTAGGCGTCATGCGACAGCGCGTGCATGTCGGCGATGTCGCGTTCCGTGACGCCGCCGAATTTCGCGCCCAGCGGCGCCACCAGCGCGAGCCGCGAGAACCGCGCGGCTGACCGCACCGCCATCTCAGCCGCGATCCACCCGCCGAAATCCGCGCCTACCAGCGCCGCGTCGCGCAGGTCCAATGCATCGGCCAGATCCAAATACAAGTAGGCCAGATCATCGACCGACCCGACCCAGTCCGGCAGCGCCGAGGTGCCCCAGCCTGGATGCCAGGGCGCGATCACACGAAATCGTTGCGCCAGACTATCCAACCACGGACGTTCCGGCGCCAACCCTTCCCCGGGATGGAGGAACAGCAGCGGGGGGCCGCTGCCGCGTTCCTCCAGCGCCAGTTCGACGCCGGCGACGGTGAGCGTGCGGGTCATTCCACGTCCGCGGCCAGCCGTGCCAGATGATAGGCGGTGTCGCCGAACATGTGCTCGATCACCAGCGCGCGGCGGAAATAATGCCCGACGGCATATTCCTCGGTCATGCCGATGCCCCCATGCAACTGGATCGCCTGCTGCGAGACGAAGCGCGCCGCCTGTCCGCAGCCCACTTTCGCCATCGCGATGCTGCGGGCGCGTTCGACCGGGTCGGTTTCGTCCACGCTCATCGCCGCCAGCATCGCCATGCTGCGGCCCTGTTCCAGCGCCATCAGCATCTCGGCCAGACGGTGCTGCACCACTTGGTTGCTGCCGATCGGCTTGCCGAATTGCTCGCGGGTACGGGAATATTCCAGGGTCATGGCCTGCATGGCTTCCATGGCGCCCACCGCTTCCGCGCCCATCGCGGCGATGCCCGCTTGCACCACACGCTCGATCACCGCGAAGCTCGTGCCCGGTTCGCCCAAAGCCTCGGCGGCGACGTTATGCAGCGCGAGATCGGCAGCGCGGGTTTCATCGCGCAGCGTGTAGCCGCGGCGCGACAGCCCGGCGGCATCCCCCGCGACCAGGAACAGCCCGATCCCGTCCGGATCGTCGATCTCGCCTGAGACGCGCGCGCTGACCACGATCCGATCGGCCGAATCGCCATGCAGCACGACGTTCTTCGCGCCATCCAGAACCCAGCCGCCGCCGGCGCGCCGCGCCGAGGTGCGGACCAGGGACAGATCGTAGCGTGCCTCGCGTTCGCCATGCGCGAAGGCCAGCTTCATCGTGCCTTCGGCGATCGCGGGCAGGATCGCTCCCTGTTGTGCCGCGCTGCCGGCCAGGCGCAGCGCGGTGCCGCCCAGGACCACGGTCGCCAGATAGGGTTCCAGCGCCAACGCGCGCCCGAATTCCTGCATCACCAGCATCACGTCCACCGGCCCGCCGCCGAAGCCGCCATGTTCTTCCGCGAACGGCAGCCCGAGCAGACCCAGTTCGGCATAGGTGGCCCACATCTCGGTGCCCCAGCCGGCGGGGGTTTTCAGGAAGCCCTTGCGCGCCTCGAACCCGTAGCGATCCGCCATCAGGCGGGTGACGCTGTCGGCCAGCATCCGCTGGTCGTCGGAGAGATCGAAATCCATCAGAGCCTCAGCACTGCTTTTGTCAGGATGTTCTTCTGTATCTCGTTCGTCCCGCCATAGATCGAGGCGGCACGCAGCATCAGATAGCTGCCGGTGGCCTGTTCCGCGGCTTCGGCCAGCAGGTCCGGCTCGTTCGCCATCGCCGCAAGCTCCTGCGCCCAGAACGGCGCCGCCAGCGGCCCGGCGGCATCCATCGCCAGTTCGGTGGTGGATTGGAGCAGCTCCGTGCCCTTCACCTTAAGCACCGAGGATAACGGGTCCGGCCGACCGTCTGCCTTCTTCGCTCCCGCCGAGACCACACGATACTGCGTGATCTGCAATGCCTTCATATCGACTTCCATCTGCGCGATGCGCTGGCGGAACATTGGGTCTTCGATCAGCGGCCGGCCGTTGTAGCGCACTACGCGCGCGGTATCTTTTGCCGCTGCCACCCGCTCACGCGACTTGCCGAGGCGCGCGATACCGGTGCGTTCGTTGCCCAGCAGATATTTCGCCACATCCCAGCCGCGATTTTCCTCGTAGACCCGCATCTCCACGGGCACCCGGACGTCGTCGAAGAATACCTCATTCAGATGATGCGATCCGTCGATCGAGATGATCGGCCGCACCGTAATCCCCGGCGTTTTCATATCGACCAGCAGGAACGAGATCCCCTCCTGCCGCTTTGCCGCATTCGGGTTGGTGCGGACCAGCACGAAGCACCAGTCGGCGTTATGCGCGGTCGAGGTCCAGATCTTCGACCCGTTGACCACGTAATGGTCGCCGTCGCGCTTGGCCGCGGTCTTCAACGAGGCCAGATCCGACCCGGCTCCGGGCTCGGAGAAACCCTGGCACCACCAATCGTCCAGATTGGCCGCGCGCGGCAGGAAGCGGCGCTTCTGCGCTTCGGTGCCGAACTGGATCAGTACCGGCCCGATCATGGTGATATTGAACGACAGCAGTTCCGGCGCGGGCGCGGCCTGGTTCTCCTCCAGGAAGATCATCCGCTGCACCGCGGTCCAGCCCGGCCCGCCCCATTCCTTGGGCCAGGAGATCGCAGCCCAGCCTTGCTTGTTCAGGATGCGTTGCCAGGCCACCTGGTCCTGCTTGCGCGGCGGATAGCCGAGGCGCATCCGGTCGCGCGTGTCGGCCGGCAGGTGGTCGCGGATGAACGCGCGTACCTCGTCGCGGAAGGCGCGTTCTTCGGGCGTGAAGCGCAGGTCCATGTCGGTTGCCTTTCAGTTCAGCCGCAGGTCGATGATGTGGCGCGGATCGGGCGGGATCTCGCCACGCTCCACGCGGGTGACGATATCGGTCAGGGCTGCGTTGGCCGGCGTCCGCAGACCCGCTTCCTCGCCTTTGCGGACCACGAAGCCGTTCAAAAACTGGATCTCGGTACGCCGCCCCTTCATCATGTCCTGACCCATGGACGGACGGTGTGCGCCGCCGCCCGGCTTGGCCGCCTCGGCCAGCCGATGATGGTCGTAGGCAGCGCCGGCCTCCGCGTCGCCCTCGCCGGCGCGGGCGATGATTTCGGGGTCCAGATGATGGATTTCTTCCAGATCGTAGCCGAGCGCCTGACCAACGCGGATCGCCTCCGATCCAAGGCGCGCGCCGAAGCGGCGGATCGCGTCGTTGGTCAGCGTGTCGCGGGTAATCATCCCGGTGCAGGCGCAGATGCCGTTGCCCATCACGTTCGTCACCAGCTTGGACCAGCGCTCGCCCCAGAGATTCGTGGTCACCAGCGCCTCGTCGGCGTAATCGACCAGCCGCAGCACCGCGCGCGCGCGATCGGTGACGCGCCCATGCACCTCGCCCACGCGGAACACGGTATGCCCCTTGCCGCGGCTTTTCCCGGCCGCACGACGCACATGCCCCGGCTCGCACAGATCGACGGTGATGGAGGACGCGATGCAGCCCAGCACCTTGCCCCAACCGACGACGCCGGCCACCGTCTCCTCGTTCATGCAGTTCTGCAACGAGACCACGAACCCATCGGGCGCCAGGTATTGCGAGATCAGCCTGGTCGCCCAGGCGGTGTCGTATGATTTCGTGCACACGAAGGCGATGTCGATCGGCGCTTCCTTGGCCAGATGCTGGGCGTCGGTCAGGTGCAGGGCGCGGACCTTGGTGGTGAATTCTTCGCCGGTGATGTGGCTGACACGCAGACCGTGGGCGCGCATATGCTCCACGTGCTCCGGCCAGGCGTCCAGGAAAGTCACGTCTTCCCCGGCTGCGGCCATGTGCCCGCCAGCGTAGGCGCCCACGGCGCCGGTCCCCATGATGGCGATACGTTGGCCCATGTCGTCCCCTCCGTCTTGCGATTTCCTACCGGAGGGTAGCGAAGCCCGCCTTGGGGTCAAGCGGCCAGCGCCGCCAGGAACCGCGTGCAGAACCGCTCGGCGGTGGAGGCGAACACGGCGGCGGCCAGATCGCGGTGGCGGGCCTGGCGTTCTTCCCGCCGCATGGTCAGCCCGGCATGCAGGGCGGCTGCGATTTCATCGGGGTCGTACGGATTGACCAGCAGCGCCGCGTCCAGTTCCGCCGCCGCGCCAGCGAAGCGTGACAGCACCAGGACGCCGGGATTCTCCTGGTCCTGGGCAGCAACATATTCCTTCGCCACCAGATTCATCCCGTCGCGCAGCGGCGTGACCACCCCGAGCGCGGCGGCGCGGTAGAACCCGGCCAGAGTCTCACGCCGCAGCGGGCGGGTCAGGTAGCGCACCGGCACCCAGTCGAAATCCGAATAATGGCCGATGGTTTCCCCGACGATCCGATCCAGTTCCACCCGCAGCGCCCGGTATTCCGCCACGTCTTCGCGGGAACGCGCGGCTACCTGCAGGAAGCTGACCCGGCGGCGATGTTCGGGATGGCGGGCCAACAGGCGGGCGAACCCGTCCAGCCGCTGCGGCAGGCCCTTCGAGTAATCCAGCCGATCGACCCCGATCGCCAGCGCTCGCCCGGCGAGGCTTGCGCGCAGCCTTCGCACATCCGGGCCGGCGGCGGCGGCCTCCGCGGCGGCGGCAAATCCGGCGGCGTCGATCCCGATCGGGTCCACCAGGGTCGCCGCACGCCGTCCGCCCAGCACGATCCCGCCCTCCGGGTCCGGCACCAGACCCAGGATATCGGCGGTGGCGCGCAGGAAGCTCTGGCGGAACTCCTCGGTATGGAACCCCACGACGTCATAGGCTGCGAGCGAGGCCAGCACCTGCTCGGCCCGGGGCAGGGCGCGCAGTACCTCCGGCGGGGGGAAGGGGGTGTGGAGGAAGAAGCCGATCCGCTGCGTCACGCCGCGGGCACGCAGCGCCTCCCCTAGCGGAATCAGATGGTAGTCATGCACCCAGATCAGATCGTCCGGGCGCAGCAATGCGGCCAGGGCCGCGGCGAAGCGATCGCTGACGGCCCTCCAGGCGTGGTATTCCTCGGTGCGGTAATGCACCAGGCCCAGCCGAAAATGCAGCAGCGGCCACAGCACATTGTTGCTGAATCCGGCATAATACAGGCGCAGGTCCGATTCGGAAAGATCGATGGTGGCGTAACCGATTCCGTCCGGTCCAGTCAGCTCCGTCGGCACCGCGCCTGGGCGCGCGGCGCGCCGTCCCGACCAGCCGAACCACAGTGAGCCGGGGCGCAGCGCATCCGCGAGCGCGACCGCCAATCCCCCGGCGCGCGGGCCGCGCTCGGTGGGCAGCGGCACCCGATTGGACACCACGACCAGCCGGGGCGCGGTCATGCCCGCGCGCCGGTTTGCGGCGGGAACCGGTCCGGCGCTGCCCCAAAAAAGCCAGACCGGGGGGGTGAAACGCGGATATGGGCCGCTGGCCCGTACCCGCAGGAGAGCAGACCATGCGCATTGCCCAGATCGCCCCGCTGACCGAGTCCGTCCCGCCGCGCCTGTATGGCGGCACGGAACGGGTGGTCTCGTTCCTGACCGAGGAACTGGTCCGCCAGGGCCACGACGTGACGCTGTTTGCCAGCGGTGACTCGCAGACCGCGGCCACGCTGGCGCCGATGGTCCCGCGCGCGCTGCGCTTCGAGACCGGGTTGCGCGACGCAATGGCGCCAATGCTGGGCATGATCGAGGAAGTGTATCGTCGCGCCGACGAATTTGATGTGCTGCATTTTCATCTGGACTATTGGTCCTATCCGCTGTTTTCCCGCCAGAGCACGCCATTTCTGACGACGTTGCACGGACGGCTCGATATGCCGGAACTGCGTCCGGTCTATGCCCGCTTCCCGCACGTGCCGGTGGTATCGATCTCGGACGCCCAGCGGCGTCCGCTGCCGGAAGCGAATTTCATAGGCACGGTATATCACGGCCTGCCATTGGATCTGCTGACGCCACGCCCGGTCAAGCCGGGATACCTGGCGTTCCTGGGTCGTATTTCGCCGGAGAAGGCGCCGGATCGCGCCATCCGGATCGCGCGGCGGGCCGGAATCCCGCTGAAAATCGCCGCCAAGGTGGACCGTGTCGATGAAGAATACTTCCGCACCAAGATCCGCCCGATGATCGACGGTCGTCACGTAGAAATGATCGGCGAAATCGGCGATTCCGCGAAACCCGAGTTCCTGGCCGGGGCCAGCGCGCTGCTGCTGCCGATCGACTGGCCGGAACCGTTCGGCCTGGTGATGATCGAGGCGATGGCCTGCGGGACCCCGGTGATTGCGTTCCCCGCCGGGTCGGTGCCGGAGATCATCGAGGACGGGCGCACCGGGTTCGTGGTTCGTGATGAGCGCGAGGCGGTGGCCGCGGTGGGGCGGTTGGATACGCTGTCGCGGGCCGCGATCCGCGCCCGCTTCGAGGAACGGTTCAGCGTCGAACGGATGGCGGCGGATTACCTCACGCTGTACCGGGGTTTGGCCGCCCGGGCACGCCCGCGGCTGCGCGCCGTGGGGTGAAGCTTGCCGGCGCGCCGGGCGGCGCTTATGTGCCGCGTATGACCGAACAACCCGCCCCGCCCCCCGAGACGAAGCCGCCGGTCCCAGCGGTCACCCCGGCGGCTGCGAAGGAAGTCGGCGGCCCCAAGGGACTGGAACCCACGCGCTACGGCGACTGGGAGCGCAAGGGCCGCTGCATCGATTTCTGAGCCCCGGTGGATGGACCCGCTCGCGCTTTATATCCACTGGCCGTTTTGTCTGGCCAAATGCCCGTATTGCGATTTCAATTCGCATGTGCGCGACCGCATCGACCAGACCCGGTTTGCCGCCGCGTTGCGCATCGAGCTTGCCCATGAAGCCGCGCTGCTCGGCCGCCGCCGCCTGACGTCGATCTTCTTCGGCGGGGGCACGCCCAGCCTGATGACCCCGGACACGGTCGCGGCCCTGATCGACGACGCCGCGCGCTGGTTCGACCCCGCGCCCGCGATGGAGATCACGCTCGAAGCGAACCCGACCTCGGTGGAGGCCGCGCGCTTCGCCGGCTACCGCGCCGCCGGCGTGAACCGCGTCTCGCTTGGCGTGCAAAGCCTGGATGCGGAGGCGCTGCGCTTCCTCGGCCGGCAGCATTCGGCGGCGCAGGCGGTGACGGCGCTGACCCTGGCGCGGCGCATCTTCCCGCGGATTTCGTTCGATCTGATCTATGCCCGGCCCGGCCAGACGGAAGCGGCCTGGCGGGCGGAATTACGCGCCGCCCTGGCGCTGGCCACCGATCATCTGTCGCTGTATCAACTGACGATCGAACCCGGCACGCAGTTCGCGACCCGCGCCGCGCGCGGTGAGATTACCATCCCGGACGGCGACGCGGCGGCGGCGTTGTACGAGGCCACCGCCGAGGAAGCCGCGGGCTTCGGCCTGGTGCCTTACGAAATCTCGAACTACGCCAGCGCTGGCGCGGAGAGCCGTCACAACCTGGCGTATTGGCGCTACCAGGATTACGCCGGCATCGGCCCCGGTGCGCATGGCCGCGTGCCGCGCGACGGGCAACTTGCCATGACACGTCGCCATCGCGCGCCGGAGGAATGGGCCATGCGTGTGGAACGTGACGGTCATGGTACCGTCGAAACCACCATCGTGGCGCCGGCGGAACGCGCCCGCGAGGCGCTGATGATGGGCTTGCGCCTGACCGAGGGGATCGACGCCGCGCATTTCACCCGCCGCACCGGGGTCACGCTGGATGCGGCGCTGGACCCGATGATGACGCAAGCGGCGATCGAAGCGGGCTACCTGTTGCGCGACGCGGCCGGGCTGCGCGCCACGGACGCGGGACGGCTGCGGCTGGATGCGCTGCTGGGTGCGATCGTGGTGTAGCCGATTGCGGTGGGTGCGCAGTGGGGCGTTTGCGGTCGATCGGGCGGGCGGCGGCGGCTTGCCGGCGGCGGGGGGGGGCTGTATGGGGTTGGAATGACGCCGACGTAGCTCAGGGGTAGAGCAACTGATTCGTAATCAGTAGGTCCTCGGTTCAATTCCGAGCGTCGGCACCATGAAATCAAGGGGTTGCGGGCGGGGAGAGAGCTGATAGGGCCGGATCGGCCGAATGAGGCATCCAAGGGGCATCCGATCCGGGCCGGCTGCATGGCATTGGGCGGGATGATCTGCGTCGGAGCGGCCCCCCCCTCGCCGCGAACACGATGCGCATTCTGCTCGCGGCGCTGACCGGCTTCGAGGCCAGGACGATCCATCGTCTGCTGGGCAGCCGCAAGGCGGTGACCATCGCGGTCCGCAATGTCTCCGGCCGGCGGCGGTGGTCGAAGCTGCGGGAACGGTTTGCTGCGTTGCCGGCGGGAGCGGTTGCCTTGTGACAATATCGACCGACTGGTTGGCTAAGGCCGCAGTGGGCTGGGAGCTGCCAGTCAGGTCTGGAGCGGGAAATGTGATAAGCTGCCGTTGGCAGTCGCGGACACACCAGCGGCTATCGACCACTTTCAGTCATTCAACGGTTCAGAGTTGAACGTCCGCTTCTGCTGGAAGCCGCCGTTTGAGGGGCGGGGATCAACCCGCCAGCTCGGCGCCCACCTTAGCGTCACGGTGCTGTCCCGCGATCTATTCCTGCCGTTCGTTCATTTGGTCGAGTTGGGCGAATTAAACGAGTCATAACCCGGACACGCTCTATCATAGACAGCCTGCGGGCGGATACTTCCACCCATCTTGCTTTCCGGCACCAAGCTGATGTCGCGCCTTCATGCCTTCTATGTTGTCGATTTCGAAGAACGAGATCGTGGCTTGGGGCTGACCATGAGTGTGGAACACCTGTCTCTCATATGCCTCCCCTTTTGGGACATGGGCATTGCTTCCCCCATAGCCGCCGTTGTTTGCGATCAGGACGAGCTGGTACATGTGATAATGCAGCGCCTGCGCCATCTGATCGAAGGTGCCGACATCGAGGTTCAGCGCTGGGATCGCGAACACGTCTGACCTATCGCGAAGATCGCTTGCCAACCTCAGATCTGTTGCGTCGTAGCAGATGGACGCCGTGAGCCACAGCGCGTCGCTAGCCGGATCTTTCGACCATTCGTACCCGACCAGCCACTGGCATGGCCGGAAACCGGCTACCAGTTCGTTTGGGGAATTGAACGGAAGTTCCATCGGAGAGAGGTGCCGCTTTCCCTGCCGCCGGATGACCGTCTGCAGGCCCTGACCCTCCACCATTCTCGGTATGATCCACAGCGCGGAATTGACCAGCGGCTGTCCCGGGACGACGCGCTCGTAAACGATGCCGGCAAGAATGGCGGTCTTGAACGCTCGCGCGAACGGAACGAGATGGGTGGCGACGTCATCCGGATGGACCGACAGCTCTGGTAGGATCAGCCAATCCAGACGCTTATTCGCCGGTTTGTGGGTTTCGCGCAGGTCCAGCATCTTTTCCACTGCGGCCAGTGCCGTTGACAGATGCTTGCGGTGCTTCCGCCGAACGGCTGGCGAACGCATTTCAAGGTCGGCCGCACAGAAGTCCGCTTCCTCTGGCATGATCGATTGGACGACGCATGCCCTGAGCGGCCGGTCCTTATCGGCCGTACCCGGGATCGGCGCGTCCACCTTGAGCATCAACGTGCCCGTTGCCGTGCCAACCGCTGCGTGGGCGTCGATCAGCGCGGCGCGAATCCGAGATCTAGTCTCCTCAAGAGAGAGCTGATCCGCCTCGGGTTTGCTGGTGCGGCAGCCGGGCCAGATTAGCAGGTCGAATAGGAGATCCTGTGTGAATTGCGATATTGGAAGCCAATCGTCGCCGAACGCCTCGTGTCCATTGTAGAAACCGTACTGTCGCTGGAACCAATGCCCCCTTGTGGGTCGATAGATGGGCTCTGCCTCCTTCCACGACGGAGGTCGAACTGGGAGGCTGAAATCTATCCTAGCCGTCAGAATGAAGCGCAGCAGATAGCCGAGCTGGAACCTCCAACGCTGGGACTCCGGAGCCCATGAGGGTGCCGTGTAGATCGACCTGTAGGTTTGGGTGGTCTGAGCGGATCTGAAGACGACCTGATCCACACGAACATAGTTTCCGACATCACTCACCGCGATCTGCGTCGTGGAGGGCGTTATGACCTCCGGCACGTGTCCCCGCCGGATATGCTCGATGAACTTCTCGGCAAAGCTCAGAACGCCAATCTCGTTTCGCAGCGGATTCAGCGGCCCCTTGTCCTGCACGTACGACTGCAGGGAGTGCATGTCGGGTGAGCTCGACCACTCGGCGGTCCCCAGATCCTCGGCGATCCCCGCCGGCATAGTGAATTGCCGGTCGACGGTGCGGAACAGGTCTCGAGCGAATTCGATGTCCCGGGCAGCTATCTCAGCAAACCTGCCCGGAGTCAGCGTTCTGCCGACCAGTTCGACTGCCTTGTCCTTCGCTAGGAAGGACCTACGGATGACGACTGCGAGTATCGCATACTCCGGGTCCGACGACGGTTCTTGTCTTCCCGTCAAGAACGAGAGAAGCCTCCAATATGGTCGATTGGCGTCCAGAGGTTTGGGCGGGTGTATGGCGTGAGGATTATGCACGGCAATGTAGAGGAGAGCCTGTTGGGTCAGATACCATGGGACCCGCGTCGCTTCGCCGTTAGCCACCCGTATCGCGGACTGCAAGAGCAATGACCGGTATCCACCGAGATCTACCGAAGTCGGAAGGCATTCGGGATCATCGATGAAGCCGGTTTCGGTAGCCCCGGCCCGAAATATCTCCGCGAGGCAGTAGTAGGCTATCTGGCGGCTTCCGGTCGTCTTAATACGTCCGGCTAGGTAGGGCTCAATGAGCTTCAGCACCTCGGCCAACATGTCGCGAGAGGGCCAAAGATCTAGAGCGACACGAAGCAGTCGCACATTGGATGGATCGGAGATCCACCGCTCGACGAGGATCAGTGCGAACGCGTGCGCCTCGTCGTCCAGTTCC
>DAHWDR010000205.1:0-2389 GCA_027330745.1 Acetobacteraceae bacterium
GGCACGATGATGACCTTCGACGCGTTCTTCAGAATGAACGCGGCATCGTCGGCGTTGCCGCTTTTCACGGTGCGGTCCACCGCCGCGCCGGCCGGGCCGGCCACCGCCGTCTCCCCGCCGAAGCCGCCCAGCAGCACGTTGAAGATGCTGCGGTTCATGCCCTTGCACATCACATAGGACAGGATCGCGCCGGACGCGCCCACCAGCGCCCCGGTCACGATCAACGCCAGGTTCTGGATCGTGAACCCGATCCCGCACGCCGCCCAGCCCGAGTAGCTGTTCAGCATCGAGATCACGACCGGCATATCCGCGCCGCCGATCGGGACGATGATCAGGAACCCAAGCCCGAACGCCAGGAACGCCAGCAGCCAGAACAGCACCTGGCTGCCGCCGCTGGCGACGAAGGCGATGATCAGCAGCACCGCCAGGATGCCCAGGCCCAGATTCAACGGATGCTGCATCGGGAACACGATCGGTGCCCCCTTCATGATCCCTTGCAGCTTGGCGAACGCAATCACCGCCCCGGTGAAGGTAATGGCGCCGATGGTGACGCCCAGCGACATCTCGATCAGGCTCTCGGTATGGATCGCGCCGGGCAGGCCGATGCCGAACGCCTCCGGCCCGTTCAGCGCCGCCGCGGCCACGAACACCGCCGCCAGCCCGACCAGCGAATGGAACGCGGCCACCAGTTGCGGCAGCGCGGTCATCTGGATCCGCCGCGAGACGATCACCCCGATCGCGCCGCCGATGACGATCGCCAGCAGGATCAGCCCGTAGCCGGCGCCGTCGATCCGGTAGCCGATCAGGGTGGCAAGCACCGCGATCGCCATGCCCGCCATGCCGAACTGGTTGCCGCGCCGCGAAGTGGCGGGACTCGACAGGCCGCGCAGCGACAGGATGAACAGGACGGCGGCAACCAGATAGAAGAAATCGGTCACATTCTGCGACATCGCTGCGCCCTAGCCTTGCTTGCGGCGGAACATCGCCAGCATCCGGTGGGTGATGAAGAAGCCGCCGAAGATGTTGACCGAGGCCAGCAGCACGGCGATGAAGCCGAAGCCGCGCGACCATCCGGTGATGCCGATCCCGGCGGCCAGGATCGCCCCCACCACGATCACCGAACTGATCGCGTTGGTCACCGCCAGCAGCGGCGAATGCAGCGCCGGGGTCACGTTCCAGACCACGTAATAGCCCACGAAACAGGCCATCACGAAAATCGCGAACAGGAAGATGAACGGCGCGCCGGACGCGGCCGGATGGGCGGCGGTCTGGCCGGCCCACAGGGCAGCGTGGGTCGCGAGCGTCTGGGCCTGGGTGGCGAGACGTTGCGCCTCATCCGCCAGTTGCTGCGGGGTCATCGTGGCTCTCCCTGGATCAGGCGGCGGCACTCACGGCGGGCAGGAAGCGCGGATGCACCACCGCGCCGCCGCGCGTCAGCAGCACGCCCTTGACGATGTCATCGTCCGCCGGCAGGCGCGGGGCACCGGCTTCCTTGTCCCAGAACGTGCTGAGGAAAGTGAACAAGTTGCGGGCATACAGCGCGCTCGCGGCCACGGGGATGCGCCCCGGCCAGTTGTGCCAGCCCAGGATCGTGACGCCATTGGCGGTCACCACACTCTCACCGGGGTGCGTCGCGGCGCAGTTGCCGCCGGCGTCGGCGGCCAGGTCCACCACCACGCTGCCCGGGCGCATCGCCGCCACCATCGCCTCGGTGACGATCACCGGCGCGCGGCCGCCCATCACCAGCGCGGTGCAGATGACGATGTCGTTCTTGGCCACCGTCGCGGCCATCAGCTCGGCTTGTTTCTGGCGGAACGCGGCGGAGAGTTCGCCGGCATAGGGGCCGGTCTGCTTCGCCGTCTCCTCGTCCTCGACCCCGATGAAGCTGGCCCCGAGCGACTTGATCTCCTCCTTCGCGGCCGGGCGGACATCGGTGGCGGAGACGATCGCGCCGAGGCGCCGCGCGGTCGCGATCGCCTGCAATCCGGCCACGCCGGCGCCGATCACGAACACCCGCGCCGGCGGAACCGTGCCGGCCGCGGTCATCATCATCGGGAAGCCGCGCTGGAACGCGCCCGCCGCCTCGATCACGGCGCGATAGCCGGCCAGGTTGGCCTGGGAGGAGAGGATGTCCATCGATTGCGCGCGAGTGATGCGCGGCAGCAGCTCCATCGCGCAGGCGTCGATGCCGGCTGCCGCCAGGGCCGGGACCAGCGCGGAGTCGGACACGGCACCGGCGGTGCAGACGAGCAACGCGCCGCGCGGGATCAGCGCGGTGGTCGCGGCGTCCGGTGGACGCACCGCAAACACCACCCCGGCCCCGGCCAGGGTGGCGGCGGCATCGGCGGCGATCTCGGCGCCGGCGGCGGCAAGCTCGGCGTCCGGCAGG
>DAHWDR010000208.1:0-9907 GCA_027330745.1 Acetobacteraceae bacterium
CCAGGCGTAATTGTCCGACAGGATCGGAACCGGTGTCGCGGTGATGCTCATGACGGTAATCCTAGCAGCGGATCGCCCGGGGCGCCACCGGATGGTCGCGCCCCGGGCACCGGGTCAGGTTTTTACCAGCGGGCAGCCGCCCTCGTTCATCGGCCGCCACGCCTGGTCCATCGGCGTGACATGGACGATCTTGGCCACGTCCCAGGAGTTCTTGCTCTCGGACGGGGTTTTCGCTTCCATCAGATACACTGGGTGCAGTGCGCGGCCGTCCTCGCGGATCTTGCCGGCGCCGAAGCACGGATCGTCGGTCGGCATCGCCTTCATTCGCGCCACTGCGTCGCGTCCGCTGGCTTTCGCCGCTTTCACGCCCATCGCGGCGACCGCCTTCAGATAATGCAGCGTGGCGCCGTAATCCCCGGCCTGGCCCATGTTGGGATAGACATGGCCGGGCAGTTTCGGGCTGACCCGCGCGTTCCATGCCCGCGTCGAGGCGTTGGCGTTCCAGTAGTACGATTCGGTGTAATAGATGCCCTGCGCTGCCTCCAGCCCCAGCGCGCGGATATCGTTGCTTTGGATCAGCAGCGCCGCGATCCGCATCTTCTTGCCGATGCCGAATTCATGCGCCTGCTTGATGCAGTTCTGGGTATCGCCGCCGGCATTCGCCAGCCCCAGCACCTTGGCACCGGAAGACGCCGCCTGCAGCAGGAAGCTGGAGAAATCCGAGGTTTGCGGGAACGGGTACCGCGCGGTCCCGACCACCTTGCCGCCGGCAGCCTTGATCAGCGCGGTGGTGTCGCCTTCCAGGATATGGCCGAATACGTAATCGGCGGTCAGAAAATACCAGGAATCGCCGCCCTGCTTGACCATCTCGCCGCCGGTGGAGTGGGCCAGCATCCAGGTGTCATAGGTCCAGTCGATCGTGTTGGGCGAGCAGTCCTTGCCGAACAGCAGCGACACGCCGGCGCCGGAGTCCAGATAGACCTTGTTCTTTTCCCGCGTGATGGTGCTGACCGCGAGGCCCACGGCCGAGTTCGGCACATCGACGATGACGTCCACGCCTTCCTGGTCATACCATTGCCGCGCGATGGAGGCGCCGACATCGGGCTTGTTCTGATGATCGCCGCCGATCACTTCGATGTCGAAGCCCTTGTGCGAGGCGCCGAAATCCTGCGCCGCCTGGCGCACGCACGCGACCGCGACCGGACCGGTATCGTCGCGATACGGGCCGGACATATCGACAAGCACGCCCAGCTTGATCTTCGGCCGGGTGCTTGCGCGGGCCAGCGTGGCGGGAAGGGCGAGCGCGCTCGCGCCGGCGCCCATGAGGGTGCGTCTGGTCAGATTCATCGTTTCGATCCTTCGTGGGTAGGGGCGCGTCCCCGGCGCTCGGGCCGGGGACGCGGTGGTGGTCAGGCGGGGGTGAAAAACGGCAGTGGCGGCCCGCCTTCGGTGGGCACGAAGCGCAGCGCCACTTTCTGGCCAATGCGCACCGTGTCCAGATCGCACTCGACGATGTTGGTCAGCATCGTCGGGCCTTCCGCCAGCGTGACATAGGCGATGCAATAGGGGACTTCCGCCCGCTTCATCACGCTGAAAGAATAGATCGTACCCTGGCCGGTGCTGTCTTTCCAGGCCAGATCCTGGCTCATGCAATGCGGGCAGACGCCGCGCGGATACCAGTGCGCCTTGCCGCAGGCATTGCAGTGCGGGAGTTTCAAGGTGCCCGCGGCGCAGGCCTCGAAGAACGGCTTGGTTTCGGGATTGGAATCGATCGCGCCCGCGAACGGGATTTTGCGCTGCTGATAGGCCATTGCGGTCACTCCCGTTCCATGATGAGCGTTGCCGAGCCGTGGCGGGTGCCGAGCAGGCCGCCGGTGCCATGCGCCACCGCCAGATCGCAGTTTGCCACCTGGACTTTCGGATGCGCCTCGCCACGCAGCTGGCGCACTGCCTCGATCACTTTCGTGATGCCGCCGCGGTTGGCCGGATGGTTGTTGCACAGCCCGCCGCCATCGGTGTTGAACGGCAGCTTGCCCACGCCCGAGATCAGGTTGCCGTCGGCGACGAATTTTCCGCCCGCGCCCTTCTCGCAGAACCCCAGATCCTCCAGCTGCACCAGCACCGTGATGGTGAAGCTGTCATAGATCGAGGCGTATTTGATGTCGCCGGGCTTCACCTTCGCCATGTCGAACGCCGCGGCGCCGGAGAAGCGCGCGCCGGAATAGGTCAGATCGACATTGCCGCCCATCTGGCCCTTCGGCGCCTCGCCCATGCCGATCACCTTCACCTTCGGCCGTTTCAGGCTGGCCGCGATCTCGGGGCGGACCACCAGCAGCGCGCCGCCGCCATCGCTGATCACGCAGCAATCAAGGCGATGCAGCGGGGAGGCGACGATCGGCGATTTCACTACGTCTTCCACGGTCACCACGTCGCGCAGCATCGCGTGCGGATTGTGCTGGGCGTGGTGCGAGGCGGCGACCTTGATCCAGGCGAGCTGCTCGGCGGTGGTGCCGTATTCGTGCATGTGCCGCTGCGCGACCATGGCGTACACGTTCACCACGGTCGGACCGTAGGGGTATTCGAACTGCACATCCGGTTGCGCCACATTGCCGGCGCGCGGCGTGGTGCCGGACGCCATGCCCTCGCTGCGCGGCCGACCCGCCAGCGTGATCAGCGCCACGTTGCAGCGGCCGGCGGCGATCGCCTCGGCGGCGTGCGCGACATGCAGCAGGTAGGACGACCCGCCGATATCGGTCGCGTCCATGTGGCGGACCTTCAGATTGAGGTAGTCCACCATCGAGATCGGCCCCATGCCGGGGGCGTCGCCGGCGCAGAAATAGCCGTCCACGTCGGATTTGCTCAGGCCCGCGTCCGCCAGCGCGCCGATCGCGCATTCGGCATGGAGCAGGGCCACCGATTTGTCGGTGGCCTTGCGGGTCGGGTGCTCATAGGCGCCGGCGATATACGCCGCCCCGTTCAAACTCATTGGGTCTCTCTCTCCCCCGGTGCTTCAGGAACGGGGGGACTATACCGGCGGGTAGCGGAGGCGCCAGCCCCCCGCACCGCGCCGCTGCCCCGCTGGCGCCGGGGGGGTAGCGGCGGCACGCTCCTTTGCGCAAAGTGGCGCCCCCGACCAGGAGACCGCCCATGTCCACCCTCGACGCCATCCGCACCCATCACGACGAACTGACCGCGATCCGCCACGATCTGCACGCACATCCCGAACTCGGCATGGCGGAACATCGCACCGCCGAGGCGGTGGCCCGGAAGCTGGAATCCTGGGGGATCGAAGTGCATCGCGGGGTTGGCCGCACCGGCGTGGTGGGTGTGCTGCGCGGTGGCAACGGCCCGGGCGCGATCGGGCTGCGCGCGGATATGGACGCGCTGCCGATCCCGGAAGCGACCGGGGCGGCCTATGCCAGCGGCAATCCCGGGGTGATGCATGCCTGCGGCCATGACGGGCACACCACCATGCTGCTGGGCGCGGCGCGCTACCTGGCCGAAACCCGCGCCTTCAACGGTACGGTCAATTTCATCTTCCAGCCGGGCGAGGAAGGCGCGGGCGGCGCGCTGGCGATGCTGGAGGACAAGCTGTTCCAGCGCTTCCCGTGCGAACGCATCTACGGCATCCATAACCGTCCCGGCATGGCGGTGGGGACGTACGCGATCACGCCTGGCGCCTCGGCGGCCGGCGGCGCGTTCTTCGACATCGACATCACCGGCAAGGGCGCGCATGGCGCCCGGCCCGAGGACGGCATCGATCCGGTCCTGGTCGCCTGCCATATCGGCACCGCGTTGCAATCGCTGATCTCGCGCAATCTTTCGCCGTGGAAGGCGGCGGTGCTGTCGGTGACCAAGATCGAGGGCGGCGCGGCCTACAACGTGATCCCCGGCAGCGCGCGACTGGCCGGGACCGCCCGCGCGATGCAGCGTGAGACGCTGGCGTTGCTGGAGGCGGGGATCGCGCGGATCGCGACCAATGTCGCGGCCGCGTTTGGCGCCACGGCCACCACTGATTTTCGCATCCTGTTCGCGCCGTTGGTGAACGACGCCGCCGCCGCGACCGCTTTCGCCGACGCCGCGGCCGACCTGGTGGGGGAGGCTTCGGTGGATCGCGCCAAGCCGCCCGGAATGGGGTCGGAAGATTTCAGCTTCATGATGGAGCAGGTGCCGGGCGCCTATCTGAACGTGGGCAATGGCGACAGCGCGTCGCTGCACAACGCGAAATACGATTTCAACGATGCGGCGATCCCGTACGGCGCGGCGCTGTTCGCCCGGCTGGTGGAGCGGGAACTGGCGCGGGGGGCGTAGGCGCGAAGCCGCCCGGCCGGACCGCCGCGCGATGACCGGCATCGACATTCGCGTCCTGCCGGTTGCCGAGGTGCCAGCGCGCCTGGCCGAATTGGCGGCGATTCTGGTCGATGCGGTCGCGCATGGAGCTTCGGTCAATTTCCTGGCGGGATTCACCCTGGACCAGGGGGTGGCGTTCTGGCGCGCGCAACTGCCAGCGCTGGCGGCGGGGGAGAAGCGTCTGCTCGTCGCCGAGGAAGGTCCCGCCTTGCGCGGCACGGTGCTGCTCAGCTTCGCCCCGCAGCCGAACGCTCCGCATCGCGGCGAGATCGGCAAGATGCTGGTCCTGGCTTCGCATCGCCGCCGCGGCATGGGCCGGCGGCTGCTCGGAGCCGCCGAGGCCGAGGCGCGCGCGGCCGGCCGCACGCTGCTGTTGCTGGACACCGAGGAGGGCAGCGCCGGGGAAAGCCTGTATCGTGCCTGCGGCTGGGTGAAGATCGGCGCGGTTCCCGGGCACGCGTTGCGCCCGGATGGGCGCCTGGCCGCCACCAGCCTGTTCTACAAGACGCTGGCACCGGGCGGCGCCAGCCATATTTGATTCTTGTCATTTCATCCGACTGGCCCGCATCGTTATGCGCCAAGCACATGGCGGCGTCCGGGTTTTGGCGCTGCACAAGAGGCAAACGGGGACCTACCGTCACCCTACCGAATACGGTGGGTTCGCCCGCCAGTGTTCCGGTCCTTCGGGGCCGGAAAGGGGCCTCTGGTCCCTGCGTCTCTCAGACGTGAAGCCTCCCTGTTTACTTGACCCCCGGTCAAAAGCCGGGGGTTTTTTCTTTGCCGGCCTCACGAATACTTGATCGCGTCTTACCGGTCCCGCACCGCGGGCGGATTGTGTCGCGGTTTGCAGGACGGTGCATTCCCGCAGGTGACATTGCCGCGCCGGACCTGTTGTATGGGCGCATGGATGGACTCGCGCTGATCCCGGACCCACCGCTCGCCGTCGCCCGCCCGGCGCGCCAGACGGTGCCGCTGCTGTTCGCCTCGCCGCATTCCGGACGCGACTATCCCGCCCCCTTCCTTGCCGCCGCGCGGCTGGACCCGCTGAGCCTGCGCCGTTCCGAAGACAGCTTCGTCGATCTGCTGTTCGCCGACGCCCCGGCCCATGGCGCGCCGCTGCTGTCCGCCCGGTTTCCGCGCGCCTATTGCGATGCGAATCGTGAGGCATGGGAACTGGACCCCGGCATGTTCGACGACCCGCTGCCGTCGTTCGTGAACACCACCAGTCCCCGGGTCGGCGCGGGGCTTGGCACGATCGCCCGGCTGGTCGCCTCCGGCGAGCCGATCTACCGCGACAAGCTGCGCTTCGCCGAGGCCGAGGCACGGGTGCAGGCGTGCTGGCAGCCGTATCACGACACGCTCGCTGCCCTGATCGAGGCCACGCTGGCGCTGTTCGGCGTCTGCCTGCTGATCGATTGCCATTCCATGCCCTCGGGCCTTGCTTCCGGCCCGGACGTGGTGCTGGGCGATGCGCATGGCAGCGCCTGCGCCCCCGCGGTCACGCGCTTCGTCGAGCAGGCGTTGCGCGCCGAGGGCTATGTGGTCCGGCGTAACGATCCCTATTCGGGGGGATTCGTGACGCGCCATTACGGCCAGCCGGTGCGCGGGGTGCATGTGTTGCAACTGGAACTGGCGCGCGGGTTGTACATGGACGAGGCGCGGATCGCGCCGCTGCCGCGGTTCGAGCGGTTGCGAGGGGAGATCTCGGCGCTGATCGCGCGCCTGGCGGGGGCGGCGGGCGGATTGCTGGGCGGGGGGTAGGCGACGCGCGGCGTGGGCTGCGTGGTGGTGACCGGGAAGCCATCGGGGGCACGACCGGTACGCTCCCCCGCTACCTCTCCCGTGACCAGGGAGAGGTGGAGACGCTCCTTGGCCTAATTGCCTTGACCCGATCCTCCACCCGCATTGCCGCAACGCGCAGGGCCGTCTATGCCTCGCGCGCCCGCCGCATCCGAGGAAACGTCGCTTTGGCCCAGCCCCCGCTCGTCGCGAGCCGCGCCCGATGCCTCGCCGCATTGCTGCTGTCCTTGTCGGTGGTCGGCTGCGGTGGGCCATCGGCGACCGCGCCCGCCGCCGGCAGCGGCGCGTTCCAGGGCATGGTGGTGGCACCGGAGCCGCAGGCCGCCGTGATCGGGCGCCAGGTCCTGGCCGCCGGCGGGGACGCGGCCGATGCCGCCGTGGCCATGGGCTTCACGCTTGCGGTCACCTTGCCCTCGCGCGTCGGGCTGGGCGGGTCCGGCGCCTGCCTGTCGTTCATCCCGGGCGATCGGGGGCCGAACGCCGGCACGCCGCGCGCGTTCCTGTTCACCCCGGAAGCAGCGCCGATGCCGCCCGGTGCGACGTCCGCTGCGACCGGCGACCGTCCCGCGGCGCTGCCGTTGTTTGCGCGCGGGCTTTACCTGTTGCACGCCGCGGCCGGGCGGCTGCCCTTCGCGGCGCTGCTGCGTCCGGCCGAGGATGCGGCGCGGCGCGGCGTGCCGACCTCGCGCGCGCTGGCCGCCGATTTGCAAGTGGTGGCCGGGCCGCTGCTGGCCGATCCGGCGGCGCGCGCGGTGTTCGCGCCGAACGGCGCGGTACTGACCGATGGCCAGACCCTGCGCGATCCGGCGCTGGCGGCCACGCTGGCACGGCTGCGGCGGGTCGGCGTGGGCGATCTCTATCAAGGCCAGTTGGCCGCGCGGCTGGTAGATGAGGCAGCGGCAGCCGGCGGGCCGATGACCATAGCCGCGCTGCGCACAGCGCTGGCGCGCGTGGCGACGCCGATTGTGCTGCCGGCGGGGACGGCGCGGGTCGCGTTCCTGCCGCCGCCGGCGGATGGCGGTCTGGCCGCCGCGGCGGCATTCCAGACGCTGACAGCAACCAAGGGCGCGTTGGACCAGGCGCAAGCGCGGGCGCTGGCGGTGGCCGCGGCCTGGCGCGCCGGGCAGGGCACGCCGGCGGCGCTGCTCGCCGCGCAAGGCCTGCCGGCGGCGGGGCTGGGGCCGCTTCCGGCCTCGACCACCTTCCTCGCGGTAGATCGCAAGGGCGGCGCCGTCGCCTGCGCCACGACCCTGGGCAATCTGTTCGGGACCGGGCGGGTATTGCCGGGGCTGGGATTCCTGCTGGCGGCCTCGCCGGCGCGGACGCCGCCGCCGTTGCTGGCGGCCGCGTTGGCCTGGGACCCGCGGCGCCAGGCGTTCCGCGCCGCGGTGGGCGGATCGGGTCAGGAAGGCGCGGGGCTGGCGGCCGGGGTGGCGCTGGCGGATGCGCTGACATCCGGCTCGCCGATGGTGCGGCCGGTGCCGGCGCCGGGGCGGGCGCAGGCGATCGTCTGTCCGCAGGGTCTGCCCGGGGATGCCGGCGCCTGTGCGGCGGCGCATGATCCGCGCGGCCTGGGGCTGGCGCTGGGCGGGCGGTAGCGGGCTGACAGAGACGTCCAGGCTGCCTACAACGCTCCAATCTGGCCACGGAAGGCACCGCGCATGAAGTTCGAAACCATCCTCGTCGAAACCCACGGCGCGGTCGGTCTGATCCGCCTCAATCGCCCGGCGGCGCTTAACGCGCTCTGCGATCAGTTGATGACCGAGCTTGGCGACCAGTTGCTGGCTTTCGACGCCGATCCGGCGATCGGCGCGATCGTTCTGACCGGGTCGGAGAAGGCGTTCGCCGCCGGCGCCGACATCAAGGAGATGCGCGACCGCACCCACCCCGCCGCGATCCTGGAGGATTTCATCGGCGCGCGTTGGGAGACGGTGACGAAAGTGAAGAAGCCGGTCATCGCCGCCGTCGCCGGGTTCGCCCTTGGCGGCGGCTGCGAACTGGCGATGATGTGCGACATCATCATCGCGGCCGATACCGCGAAATTCGGCCAGCCGGAGATCAATCTCGGCGTCATCCCCGGCGCCGGCGGCACCCAGCGCCTGACCCGCGCGGTGGGCAAAGCGAAGGCGATGGAGATGGTTCTCACGGGCCGCATGATGGACGCGGCCGAGGCCGAGCGCGCCAATCTGGTCGCCCGCGTCGTTCCCGCCGCGTCCTTGATCGAGGAAGCGATGAAGCTGGCGGCCAAAATCGCCGCGATGTCTCCGGTCGCCACGGTGTTGGCCAAGCAGGCGGTGAATCGCGCCTTCGAGACGGTGCTGGCCGAGGGCGTCCGCGTGGAGCGCACCCTGTTCCTGCCGCTGTTCGGCACGCCCGATCAGAAGGAAGGCATGGCGGCGTTCGTCGAGAAACGGAAGCCCGTCTTCACGCGCGGATAAGCGCGCGGACCTGATCGGGAGACGCGCCGGAAGCGCGCAGGGATCGCAGCGATGCGGCGCCGTCGCGTTTGGCCAGGCGCTTCCCGTTCGGGCCGGTCAGCAACGGATGATGCGCGTAGGCCGGCGCGGGCCAGCCGAACAGCGCCTGGAGCAGCCGGTGCAGGTCGGTGGCCGGGCGCAGGTCCTCGCCCCGTGTGACCAGGGTCACGCCCTGCAGCGCGTCATCATGCGTCACGCAGAGATGGTAACTGGCCGGGACGTCCTTGCGCGCCAGGATCACGTCGCCGAAGCGTTGTGGGGCGCAGGGGCACCAGCCCGCGGCTTCCTCGTGGTAGCGCAGCGGACCAGCAATCGCGCGGGCCTGGTCCATGTCCAGGCGCAGCGCATAGGGCGCCCCGGCAGCGATGCGCGCGGCGCGCGCCGCCGGGGAGAGGGCACGGCAGGTGCCGGGATAAAGCGGCCCGCCATCCGGGCTGTGCGGCGCGGCGGCGATCTCACGCGCGATCGCGCTGCGGGTGCAAAAGCAGGGATACAGAAGATTGCGCGCGGCGAGCTGGTCCAGCGCCGCCTGGTAGTCGGGCAGATGCGCGGATTGGAGCCGCGGCGGGCCGTCCCAATCCAGCCCCAGCCAAATCAGGTCTTCCATGAGCGCCGTGGTGAACGCGGGCCGGCAGCGGGCGGGGTCGAGATCTTCGATGCGCAGCAGGAACCGCCCGCCGGCCTGACGCGCGCGCGTCCACGCGATCAGCGCCGCGGCGGCGTGGCCAAGATGCAGATAGCCCGTGGGGCTGGGGGCGAAGCGGGTGACGGTGGACACGGGGCGAAGGTTGCGGCAAGCGAGCCGGGACGCAAGCGATCACGGAGGCGGCAATGGCGGACGAGCTGGACGGCCCGCGCAAAGGACCGGTGGCGGGGGGCGCGGCCCGGCAGCTGGTGGTGCTGTGCCACGGCTTGGGGGCGGACGGGCACGATCTGATCGATTTGGCCGGCACCTGGGGGCAAGTGGTGCCGGCGGCGGCATTCGCCTCCCCCGACGCGCCGTTCCACCATGAATCCGGCTTCGGTCGGCAATGGTGGAGCGTGGCGGATCGCGCGCCGGCGGTGATGGAAGCCGGCGTGCGCCGCGCCGCGCCGTATCTGGATCGGTTCATCGATGCCGAACTGGCTCGCCTGGGTCTGCCAGCCGACGCCTATGCGTTGATGGGGTTCAGCCAGGGCGCGATGATGGTGCTGTTCACCGGACTGCGCCGCGCGGTGCCGCCGCGGGCCATTCTGGCGTTCTCGGGTGCGCTGGTGGCGCCGGATCGGCTGGGCGCGGA
>DAHWDR010000209.1:0-3509 GCA_027330745.1 Acetobacteraceae bacterium
CGCGCTGCCAGGCGCGCAACGTCCACAGCCACACCGCCACCAGCCCCTTCACCCGCAGCATCCCGCGCGGCCCGGCTGCCGAGACGCCCGCGGCCTCCAGCATCCAGCCCATACTGCGGCGCGTCGCGCAGGCCAGGAACAACGCCAGCGGCGGGTCGAACGGCAGCACGCGCAGCAGCGCCAGCACCCCGGTCCGATGCGCCCCCAGCACGTCCAGCCGGCGCATCAGCAGATGGAACAAGCGGTCGCGCACCGAGCCTTCCCCGGGGATATCACCCAGCGCCGCCGCATCGGCCGCGCGTCCCAGCCGCGCCAGCAGCGCGAGATGCCCCGGGAAGCGCCGCCGCGCCCGGTCCAGCGGCAGCCCGGCGCGTCGCGCGGCTTCGGGGATGCGCAGAAGCTGCCAGCCATCTTCGCCCGCCAGGGCGAACGCGGCGCGCATCAGGGCGTGGTCGAAACTGTCGTTGTCCATGACGCTTTAGATAGGCGCGCCAGGACCCGCTGTCAGCCCGCCAGCTCGCGCGACCGCGCCGTGGCCGCCGCGATTGCGCGGTCCATGGCGGCCGGCCAGGCGTCGGCGGCCATCAGGATGCGCAACGCGGCCTCGGTGGTGCCGGCCGGGCTGGTGACAGCCACGCGCAGCGCCGCGGCATCTTCCGCGCTGGCCCCGAGCAGCGCGCCGGATCCGGCGACGGTCCGCCGCGCCAGGCGGCGCGCCAGGTCGGGCGGGATGCCCTGCGCCACCGCCGCCTGTTCCAGCAGCTCGGCCAACAGAAACACGTAAGCGGGGCCGCTGCCGGAGACCGCTGTGACCGGGTCCAGCAGCGCCTCGTCCGCGACGAACGCCACTTCCCCGATTGCGCCCAGCAGCGTCTCGGCGAGCGCGCGCTGCGCTTCGGTGACGGCCGGGCCGGGGCAGGCGACGGTGATGCCCTGGCGGATCGCCGCCGGCGTGTTCGGCATGGCGCGGATCACCGCGGCGTCCGGCCCCAGCAGGGAACGGATGCCGCCCAATGTCCGCCCGGCCATGATCGACAGGAACCCTGCCCGCCCGGAGTATCGCGCGTAGTACGGCAGCGTCTCCGCGGCGGCCTGCGGCTTGACGGCGAACACCACCAGCGCAGGCGCGAACCCCACCGGGATCGCGTGCGCGTCCGTCACGACCGTCAGATCCGCCCCCGCCAGCGCCGCAGCTCCGGGGGCGGGGTCCACCGCCACCGAGGCCGTCAGCCCCAGCTCGCGCCAGCCGGCCAGCAGCGCGGCCCCCATCCGTCCGGCGCCGACCAGCAGCAGCGGCGGAATCGCGGTCATGCCTCGCCGACGCAATCCAGCATGGCCGCGTCCAGCGCCTCCGCCGGGGCTTTGCCGCCCCACAGGACGAACTGGAACGCCGGGAAGAACCGCTCGCATTCCGTCAGCGCGATATCCACCATATCCTCCAGGCTCTCCGCCGAGGCGCCGGACGCGCCGCGTAGCAGCACGGAATGGCGGAACACCGGCATCCCGTCATCCGGGTCCATGCCGAAATGACCGATCCACAGGCGTTCATTGGCCAGCGCCAGCAATTCGTAAAGCGCGCCGCGGCGCTTCAACGGCACCTTCAGATCGAAGGTGCAGGTGAAATGCATGGCGTGGATCTCGTGCGACCAGTTGAAGAACAGCCCGTAATCGCACCAGCGGCCAGGGGCCTCGGCGGCCATCTCGGCCTCGTTGCGCCGATCGCATTCCCAGTCGTTCGCCAGGACGATTTGCTCCAATGTATCGAGGGGGTTGGCGGCGCTGTCGCGCGTGGCGGCGGCGGTGTCTATGGCGGTCATGCGTCGTCTCCCGTCTGGAGGAAGGCCGGGGGGCAGAGAACCGATGGCGTGCCGGGCCATGGGCCAACACACCCTAGCGGCCCGAATCGCGCCGGGGCAAGGGCTTAGATGTGGACTCTCCTGCCGGTCTCAAGCCTCCGCCCGGTGGCCCGCGGTCAATGCAGCACCGCGGCCAGCAGGGCGCGGGTCCGAGGGTGTTCGGGAGCGGCGAACAGGCGCTCGGGCGGGGCGGCTTCCACGATCCGGCCGGCGTCCATGACCACCACCCGATGCGCCACCTGGCGGGCGAAGCCCATCTCGTGGGTGACCACCACCATGGTCATCCCGCCGGCGGCCAGATCGCGCATCACCGCCAGGACCTCGCCCACCATTTCGGGATCCAGCGCGCTGGTCGGTTCGTCAAACAGCATCACCGCCGGCTGCATCGCGAGGGCGCGGGCGATCGCGACGCGCTGCTGCTGGCCGCCGGAGAGTTCGGACGGGTAGGCATGTGCCTTGTCGGGCAGACCGACGCGGACCAGCAGCGCAGTTGCGGCGCGCTCCGCCGCCGCGCGATCCTGGCCGCGGACCCGGATCGGGGCGATCGCGATGTTCTCCAGCACGTCCAGATGGGCGAACAGGTTGAAGCGCTGAAACACCATGCCGACATCGCGGCGACGGCGGGCGACGGCGCGTTCCGAATCCTCGATCCAGCGATGGCCGCTTTGCCGATACCCGATCGGCTGGCCATTCACGAAGATGCGGCCGGCCTCAATCGTCTCCAGATGGTCGATACAGCGCAGGAAAGTGGTCTTGCCGGAGCCGGACGGGCCGATCAGCACCACGACCTCACCGCGGCGGACCGTCAGGTCGATGCCGTCCAGGACCTTGCGCGAGCCGAAATATTTCTCGACCCCCTCGGCGACGATAATGGGCGGCGCGATCACGGCGTCGCCTGCGACAATACCGGCTCTGCCGCCGACGGGCGCGCGATCCGGCGGACGGCGCCGGTTTCCATCCGGCGTTCGATCCACCGCATCGCCAGCGTCCAGAGCGAGGTCAGCGCCAGGAAATACAGCGCCAGAACGGAATACAGCTCGAAGGTGCGGAAGGTGGCGGAGTTGATGGTCTCGGTGACCAGCAGCATCTCCGAGACACCGATGATGCTGACCAGGGTGGAGTTCTTCAGCATCACGTTGAACTGGTTGCCGATCGGCAGCAGCACCACCCGCAGCGCCTGCGGCAGCACGATGCGGCGCAGGATCATCGCGGGCGGCATACCGAGCGCCTTCGCGGCCTCGGTCTGACCGCGGTCGATGGCGGTGATACCGGCGCGGAAGATCTCGGCCATATAGGCGCTCTCGTTCAGCCCCAAAGCGAGGATCCCCGCCTGCACGTTGCCGGCCAGGCTGATCGGCCCGAGCCGCCAGTCATGGAAGCGCAGGATGTCGGCGGCGGCGAGGGCGGTATAGATGAACACGATCTGCACCAGCAGCGGCGTGCCGCGCAGCAGAAGAATATAGGTGCGCGCCGCCCAGGCCAACATGGGCCGTCGCGACAGCCGGGCGAGTGCCACCGGCAGGCCGATCGCCAGCCCCATCGCTTGTCCGGCCACGCTGACCAGGACGGTCAGCCACAGGCCGAACAGGAATGCACCCGGCGGATGGACAAGCTGGTGCCAGAAATAGGCCCAGTCGAACGACATCGTGTTAC
>DAHWDR010000246.1:0-6406 GCA_027330745.1 Acetobacteraceae bacterium
GATCGCTGTCGCGGCGCAAGGGGATCGATACGCTGGTGGCGTTGCAGCGCGGCCTGCCGGCGGCGGCCCGGACCCAGCTGGTGATTGTCGGCCCCGATCTGGAAGACGCCTACGCCGCCCAGGTCCGTGCCGAGGCTGCCGGGGCCGCGATCTATTTTGCCGGCTACACCAACGATCCGAAGCCCTGGTATGCCGCGGCCGATATTTTCGTCTTCGCCTCGCACGCCGAGGGCTTCGGCAATGTACTGCTGGAAGCGATGGCGCACGGCCTGCCGGTGGTCAGCCGCCGCCTGGCCGGCGTCACCGACGCGTTCATCGATGACGGCCGGACCGGGCTACTGTTCGACACCGATGCCGAGCTACGCGCCGCAGTGCTACGCTTGGCCGCCGATCCGGGGTTGCGGGCCGCGCTTGGCACCGCCGCCGCCGCCGTCGCGCGGGCCGATTATGCCCTGCCCGATATCGCCGCGCGCTACGTCGCGCTGTATGAGGCCTGAGCCATGCCGGATGTGCTGCTGCTGCAACTGCCGAGCCCGCCGCACCGCAACGTGTTCCGCGAATGGGCCGGTGGCATGGGAACGGCACTGCCGACCGCGCGCGCGACTTGGGGTCACGACCAGAAATTCTACGACATTCCGTATTCTCCCTTCCTCTATATCGCGCGCCGCCTCGGCGATGGCGGGATCGGCTTCGCCTATCGCGACCTGCAGGCCGATGAGAGCCTCGATCTGACCGCGTTCGACGCGGTGCTGGCAACGGTGGCGCCGAAGGTGCTGGTGACGCAGATCAACCTGCCATCGCTGGAGCATGACCTGGAACTGCTGGACCGCGCGCGACGGGTCTGCCCCGGGCTGCGGATCGTGCTGTTGGGCGCGGCAGGACGCTGGTTCCGCGAGCGGGTCTTGCGGGAGGGCCATGTCGATCTGGTGATGGAGGAGCAGGAGGAACTGGTGACCTCCGACAACATCGCCGCGCTGCTGGCGGGCGCGCCGGAGCGTCTGGAGTCCGGCCATGTCTGGCGCGACGGCGCGGTGGCGACGCTGCCGGGCCGGGCGCGCATGAACACGCTGGATTTTGTCGAATTCCCGGCCTATGAGCTGTTGGATTTCACGCGCTACGAAAGCGATTATTATTTTGGTGTGCGGCAGCGCTACGCGACCGTGTTCACCACCAAGGGCTGCCCGTATAAATGCGGCTATTGCCCGTATCCCTATGGGTTCGGCAAGCGACTGATCTACCGTTCCCCGGCGCTGGTCGGGCGCGATCTGGCGCGGTTGAAACAGGATTATGGGGTGCAGCAGATCCTGTTTCGTGACCAGGTGTTTACCATCAATCCGCGCCACGCGCGCGCGGTCTGCGAGGAGCTGATCGCGCGCGATCTGGGCCTGTCCTGGCTGTGCGAGACCCGGTACGATCTGGTCGATGAGGACCTGCTGGATCTGATGGCGCGCGCCGGCTGCCGGGAAATCCATTACGGACTGGAATCCGCCGATGAGGCGATGTTCGCCGGCGTTGCGAAATCGGACGGGCCAAAATCGCTGGCCTTGTTCGCCGACGTGATCCGCTGGACCCGAGCGCGCGGGATGCGGGTGCATGTGCATCTGATCCTGGGTCTGCCCGACGAGAGCCGCGAGACGCTGCGCCATACCGCCAACTGGGTGCGCCGCGCCAAGCCGGATTCGGTTCAGATCGGCTATTTCACGCCCTATCCCGGCACGCCGCTGTTCGAGGAGTTGAGGGGTGCCGGCGAACTCGGCGATGTCGGCGCGATTGACTGGGAATCGCTGACCGCCTTCACCGATCCCGTCATCCCCTCGCGCCACATGAGCATTCCCGAGCTGCGCCGGGCGCGGGCGTGGCTGTCGGTGGCGTGCAAATACACGCTGGCGGAACGGGTCGCGAACCGCTTGCGTCGTGCGGTCGGCGTCGCGCCGCGATAAGGCGCGGCGCCATGGACGGGCGAGCATTGCTGTTTCTGAACAACCAGGGGCTTGCCGGGACGGGCGGGGGCGTGACCATCCTGCGCGCGCTGGTGGCCGGGCTGTCGGCGGATCACGCGATCACGGTTGCGAGTCTCGATCCGCCGGGCCCCGCGCCGGACGGGGTGCGTCAGGTGACGCTGCCGGCGGTGCCGTCCGGTTCATGGCACCTGGCGCCGCTGGCGAGGGCGCGGCATCTGGCGCGGGTGTTGCCGCCGGCGCTGCTGGCGGCGGCCGATACGGTGGTGGCGATGGATTGCCATTTCGGGCCGGCGCTGGCCGCGCTGCCGGCGGAGCGGGTGGCGTATCTGTCGTTGTCGTGCATTCCGCGGCAGGAATGGTTCGCCGCCCCCGGCGCGCGCATGATCCCGCGCGTGATGCAATACGCCTGGCTGGAACGCGGCCTGGCCCGCCGCGCCGGGCGGGTGGTGGCGGCAAGCCACCGCCACGCGGCGGAACTGGCCCGGTTCGAGGCGGTGGGCCGGACGCCGGTCATCCTGCATCCGGTGTTTCCGGCCGGTCCGCTGACTCCGGCAAGACGGCGCTCGCAGCCGTTGCTGGTCTGCCTGGGGCGGTTGGAGCCGGTGAAGCGGTTTGCTCTGGCGCTGGAAGTGGTGGCGCGTTTCCGTGACCTGGACTGGCGGCTGGTGTTCGCCGGCGACGGGCCGTTGGCTCCGGCGCTGCGGCGGCGCGCGGAGACGCTGGGGATCGGCGCGCGGGTGCGGTTCCTGGGCCAGGCCGGTGACGTGCCGGCGCTGCTGGCCGAGGCCGATCTGTTGCTGCACCCGTCCGCTTACGAGAGCTTCGGTATTGCCGTGTTCGAGGCGATGCGCGCCGGTGTGCCGCCGGTCTGCGCCGCCGGGCGGGCGGTGACGGCCTGCGCCGAGTTCGCCACCGATGGGGAGGACGCAATGTTCGTCGATTTCGATCGCGTGCCGGAGGCGGCCGGCGCGATCCGCGCATTGCTGCTGGACCCGGGCGAACGGGCGCGGCGTGGTGCGGCGGCGCGGGTGGCGGCGGCGCGGCTGCTCGGGCGGGATTATGTGGCCGCCTTCCGGGCCGAGGTGCTGGCTCCGCTAGGGGGCGCGCGATGAGCGACACGCCGACCGGCAGCACGTTCAACCCGGCGTTGTTCCGCTTCGACCCGACGATCCACTACCCGTGGCGGGGCTTCGAGCGGATTACCATTGCTACCGTGACCTTCAATCGACGCGCGCATACCGAGCGGATGCTGGACAGCCTGCTGCGCCTGTCGCAACTGCCGTTCGAGCTGCTGGTGATCGACAACGCAAGCGAGGACGATACGCCGGCCTGGCTGACCGCGCGCGCCGCCGAACTGCCGTTCCTTCGCGTGGTGCTAAACCGGCGCAATGTCGGCAAGGGACGGGCGCTCAAGCAGATCCGTGACTTGGTCGGCGATGGTCTGGTGGTGCTGATCGACAACGATATCGAGCTTCTGTCCAACTACTGGCTGGTGCATCTGCTGAAGGCGTTCCATGCGCTGGCGCTGACGCGCGGCAGCGCCGACGCGGCGCTGGGGATCCGTATTCTGAATTGCGAGGAATACGGGTTTCGACACGTGCTGCATCACGAAGCGCTGGGCCTCCCGGCTGAGGCCGGGGCATTGCCGCGCACCTCCTTCGCGCGCGATGCGCGAGGGAGCGCGGAGAGCGTGGTGATAGGCTGGACCGATTTCCTGATCGGCGCCCTGATGGCGATGCCGGTCTCGCTGTTCCGCCGCATCCGCCTGGAAGACTACTACCCTTTGAAGCTGGGCGGAGACGAGGCGTTCATCATGGGCGAGCTTGCGCGGCTGGGTGCGCCGGCAGGATATATCGAAAACGGCCCGGTCGCGCGCCACAACGACTGGCCGTATTCGGAGGAAAAGATCGCGCTGTACGCGAAGCTGACGCGGGAGCGAGCGGTCACCGACCTGCCCTGGCTGCGCTGGAAGCTGCGCCGGCTGCTGCGGCGTGGGTGAGCATCGCCGCCTGCGGCGTGGGTGAGCATCGCCGCCCGTGCCGGGCGCGGCTATAGTGCAGTCCCGCTTCAGACCCCGGAACCGCCCATGTCCGATCTCGCTGCCCCCGTCGCCCCGCCCGGTCTGTTCGACCGCGCGTTCCGCCGCCTGGCCGGTGTCTGGCGCGACATGGCCGCCGCCGTCGGCCCGGACGAGGACGCCAGCGTGGCGGGCCAGATCCGCGCCTGCCTGGACGGCCGCGGCGGGGAGGTTTCGGCCCGCAACCGTGCCGCCCGCCTGGCCGAGACCTATCTCAGCGCCGATCCCGCCGCGCGGCGGGAGTTCCTGCGCATCCTGGCCGGCTTCGATTCGGACGCCGATGCGGTCGCGGCTGCCTACGAATCCGTCCGCGCCGCCGCCGATCCGGCCGAACGTGCCGCCGCGCAGGCCGCCTTGCGCCGGGCGTTGGAACCGCCGCGGCTGCGACTGCTGACGCAATTCACCTCGATCCCCGACGGGCGGAAGTTCCTGGTGGAACTTCGCGCTTTCCTGCTGGCCGAGCGTGGCAAGGATCAGTTGTTGGCGGCGCTGGAATCGGATCTGCGCGGATTGCTGGCGGCATGGTTCGATATCGGCTTCCTGGAGCTGCACCGCATCGACTGGAACAGCCCCGCGGCGCTGCTGGAAAAGCTCGTCGGGTACGAGGCGGTGCACGAAATCCGGTCCTGGCGCGACCTGAAAAATCGGCTGGACTCCGATCGCCGGTGCTACGCTTTCGTCCACCCCAGAATGCCCAGGGAACCGTTGATTTTTGTCGAAGTGGCGCTGGTCAAAGGGCTTGCCGGCAGCGTGCAGGCGCTGCTGGACGAGAAGGCCCCGTTGCAGGACTCGCATGGCGCCGACACCGCGATTTTCTACTCGATCAGCAACTGCCAGCAAGGTTTGGCCGGCATCAGCTTCGGCAATTTCCTGATCAAGCGCGTGGTGGAGGAACTGTCGGCCGAATTCCGCAACCTCAAGACCTTCGCCACCTTGTCCCCGATCCCGGGCTTCCGCCGCTGGCTGGACCCGCTGCTTGCCGCCGACGAACCGGGTTTGCTGGCGGAATCCGAAATCGCGGCGCTTTCCGCCGCGGTCCCCGGCGTCTCACCGCCGGCCACGGTGCTGCGCGAGATCCTCGCCCGCCGCGGGTTCTGGCGTGACCCGGTGCTGCGTCGCGCCGCCGAACCCGCGCTGCTTCGGCTGGCCGCGCGCTACTTGCTGCGGGAGGGCCGCGGCAAGCGCGCGCTCGATCCGGTTGCGCATTTTCATCTGTCTAACGGCGCGCGGGTGGAACGGATCACCCTGGCTGCCGACACCTCGGAGAAAGGCCAGAAGGCGAGCGCCACGATGATGGTCAACTACCTGTACGACCCCACCAAGATCGACGCCTGGCACGAGGACTATGCAGGGGAGGGTAAGCGCAACGCGACCGCCGAGGTGCGCCGCCCGCTCGCGCGCGGCTGGAAGCTGGTCGGGGGCGCAGCGTGAACGTTATCGCCCGGCCGCCGGCGCCGGCCGCGGACCGGATCGCGCTGCTGCACCAGATCGAGCGCAAGCTGCTGTGGCTGTCCTCATGGATGGTGCACAACGCGAACCATATCCGGCCCAATCGCGACGGGCTGAAAGTGGGCGGCCATCAGGCATCGTGCGCCTCAGTCATTTCGATCATGACGGCGCTCTATTTCGAGATCGCGCGCCCGTCCGACCGGATCGCGGTCAAGCCTCATGCCGGGCCGGTGTTTCATGCCATGAACTATCTGTTCGGGCGGCAGAACGTGGCGAAGATGGCAGGGCTGCGCCAGCTGGGCGGCGTGCAGCCCTATCCCTCGCGGGTAAAAGATGGGGGGGAGGTGGATTTCTCGACCGGTTCCGTCGGGCTGGGCGTGGCGATGACCACATTCTCGGCGCTGATGGCCGATTACGCGCGGCTGCACGATCTGGCGCGCCCGGACATCGCGCCGGGCCGGCATATCGCGATTGCGGGCGATGCGGAGTTGGACGAGGGCAATATCTACGAAGCGCTGCTGGAAGGTTGGAAGCACGACGTCCGCAATGTCTGGTGGGTGATCGATTACAACCGCCAGAGCCTGGATTCGGTGGTGCCGGACCGGTTGTTCGGACGGATCGAGGGCCTGTTTCGCGACATGGGCTGGAACGTCGTCACGATCAAATACGGCCGCAAGCTGGAAGCCGCCTTCAGCTGCCCGGGCGGGGACGCATTGCGGCGCTGGATCGATGATTGCCCGAACAGCCTGTATTCGGCGCTGGCCTTCCAGGGTGGCGCCGCCTGGCGCGCCGCGCTGCTGGCCGAGCTTGGCCGCACCAGCGGTGTGCGCGCGATCCTGGACCCGCTGACGGATGATGCGCTCGCCGCGCTGATGACCAATCTCGGCGGCCACGATATCGAAACGCTGATCGAGGCGTT
>DAHWDR010000284.1:0-14122 GCA_027330745.1 Acetobacteraceae bacterium
CCGCGCCCGTCCCCCCGCTTCGGCTGGCCGACACGCCGCCCCCGCCAGCCCCGCGCGCGCCCCTCCCGGCCGCCATCGCCGCCGCTCAAAGCGCCGAGGACGCCCCCGCTACGCCGCGCGCCGCACCGGATGCAGCCGCCGCGCCCGTCATCCCCGATGCCGGCGACATCCCCCACGCCGCCCGTCCCGCGCGCCCGCAACGTCGTACTGCCCCCACCGGAAACCCCGCCGCCCTCGGCTCGCTGCCGGCGCCTGTCGGGCTCGGCGTCGCGGCGCTGCACGTCGCGGTGACCTTCGCGCTCGGGCCACCCGCCGATCGAAACGCGATTTCGGGTTTGGGGTTTTGCGCGCGCTATTTGTTACGATAACGTAACGATACCCTTCTTCTTCTTCCGCCCCACCCGCAGACACCGCGATGGCGCGCGGCATCACCCGCGCAGCGCCGCACGAGCAGCGTCGCTGCCCGGACAAACAGGCACCACGAAATCCCCGCCGTCGTTGGGGCTCCGAGCCCGGCGCAAGTCCCGCCCCGCCGGGAACGGAGGCGCGACGCCAGGCGCGATTTGTGACCCGCCGGCCCAGGCGATAGCTTCGCGCCACGACGGAGGGCCAGCATGGACCGGGACGGACAGGCGCGCGGCGCCGCGAGCGCCATGGCGCCGGAAAATGGGCCGCGCTCCATGGGCGCCGCCTTTCGTTCCATGCCGCTGGCGCCGCTGCTGGCCACGTTGGCGGTGCAGACCTTCGCCACCATGGCGCTGTTCTCGGTGCCGACCGCGGCGCCCGACATCGCCCGCAGCCTGCACGTGCCGGGATCGCTGATCGGCGTGTTTGTTTCGTTGGTGTACGGGGTCGGGATCGGCTCGGCGCTGCTCTCCCCGGGCTTCGTGCACCGGTTCGGCGCGGTGCGGGTCACGCAAGTGACGCTGATCGCGGTGCTGGCGATGCTGGCGATCGGCTCCAGCGACGGCGTGGCCGGGCTGGCCGCGGGCGCGGTGGTGCTGGGGCTGGCCTATGGCGCGATCGCCCCGGCCAGCACGCATTTGCTGGTCCCGCAGACGCCGCGTGTGGTGTTCAACCTGGTGATGTCGTTGCGTCAGATCGGCGTGCCGCTGGGCGGCGTACTGGGGGCGCTGTTCGTTCCCCCCCTGGTGCTGCATTTCGGCTGGCGCGGGGCGCTGCTGTGCGAGACGATCCCGGTGGCCGCGCTGCTGGTGGCGCTGCAGCCGGCGCGGCGCGCCTGGGACACGGATCGCGATCCGGCCTGGCCGCTATGGGGACGCGCGCTGCTGCAACCGCTGCGGCTGCTGCGCGAGGACCAGGCGTTGCGCCGCCTGTCGGTGGCAAGCTTCGTCTATTCCGGGGTGCAGCTCTGCTTCATCGCCTTCATGACCGTGCAGCTGACCGCGGAGGTGCATGTCGGGCTGGTGCAAGCCGGGGTGGCGCTGGCGCTGTATCAGATCTCAGGTTCGGCCAGCCGGCCGGTCTGGGGCTGGGTGGCGGACCGGTTCCTGGCGCCGGGGCGGCTGCTGGCGCTGCTGGGGGTGGCGATGGCCGCGGCGGCGCTGGCCGCGGGACGGTTCGGCCCGGCCTGGCCGTGGTCGGCGGTGCTGGGCGTGGCGGTGTTCGGCGGCGCCAGCGCGTCCGGCTTCACCGGCGTCGCCTACGCCGAATACGCCAGGCTGGGGGGCGCGCGGCGGACCGAGGCAACCGGGCTCGGCACGGCGATGATGTTCGCCGGGGTGATGCTGGTGCCCTCGCTGTTCGGGGGCGCGGTGACGGCGCTGGGCGGGTGGTTCCTGCCCTATGCGGGGCTGGCGGCGGTGTCGCTCGGCGCGGCCTGGGCGGTTTGGTGAAGCGGCCGGGCGCTACGCGGGGGCGAACAGATTCGCCGCCGCCGGGCCACGCGCCGGCGCCGCCGGCCGCGCGAACGCCGGATCGCGCCGCGCGACCGGCAGCACTTCGGCGGCGAACAAGCGCAAATTCCGCTCGCCGTCCTCATGCGGCATTCCGCCATACGAGAAATCGGCGATCAGATGGTCGGTGCCGGTGATCGCGCGCAGTTCGGCGATCTGTTGCAGACAGTCATCGGGCGTGCCGGTGATCTGGATCTTCACGTAGAACTCGGTGGCCTTCGCGCGCCCGGCCGGGTCCTTCAGCTTGGCGTATGTCTTCGCCATCTTGCCGTAGGATTCGTAGCCGCGCACATCGCCGAGATGCCCGTCCGAGAAATGATAGTGATTGTCGATCGAATCCCATTTCCGGCCGAGCCATTCCAGGGCGCGGTCTTCCGCCTCGGCGCGGGATTCGGCACAGGAAACATTGGTCAGGATCACCGGCGGTGGCGGCGTATGCCCCTTCGCTTCGGCGATCGCGCGGAAACGGGCGATGTCTTCCGCCGCGCGCGGCCATTCGTTCTGCATGATGACCATCATGCCGAAGCCCAGCTCGGCCATCACAGCCGCCGATTCCGGACTGACCGAGGAGGCGTAGAAGCGCCGTTCCGGATGCGACACGGGACGCGGGCGGATCGCGGTGCGGGGGATTTTGTAGAATTCGCCGTCGTATTCGAAACTTTCCTCGGCCAGCGCCAGGCGGACGATCTTCGCCGCTTCCACGAAGCGCGGGCGGGCTTCCTCCATCGGAATGCGGAAGCCGGAATATTCCACGCTGGCGGCGCCACGGCCGAAACCGAACAGGCAGCGTCCGCCGCACAGCACATCCAGCAGCGCGATCTGCTCGGCGACCCGGATCGGATCGTGCCAGGGCAGCACGATCACCGACGTGCCCAGCAGCACCCGCTGCGTGCGTCCGGCGAAATAGGACAGCAGCTGGGTCGGCGACGGGGACATCGAATAGCCGGTGAAATGATGTTCCAGCGCGAAGATCGAATCGAACCCCAGCGGTTCGGCCAGATCGCCGAGCGCCAGATGATCGCGATACACCGCCGCGTCCGCCCGGTCGGGCTGCGCCAGGATGCTGAGCGAGAGGCCAAGTTTCATCACGCGCTCCCAGGGTTACGCGAAGGCCGGCATCACTTCGCCGGCAAACAACGCCACCGAACGCAGCTGCGCCGCCGGCGGCATCTGCCCGAACGCGAACCGGCACAGCAGATAGCCGATCCCGCTCTCGGCCGCCCAGGCCGCGACGGTGGCGCGCACCCGCTCCGGGTTGCCGGCGATCGCGCGGCCCTGCGCCTCGGCTTCCGCGAAGCTGGGCGGGAACAGCGCGTGCGGGCTGGGCAGCTGGCCGTGCTTGATCCAGAGCTTGAGAAAGCTCTCGCGCCAGCGCCGATAGGCCGGTTCGGCGATGTCGCGCGCGGCTGCATCGGTATCGGCCACGACCATGTGGCGCACCAGGCCGATCAGCGGCAGCGTCTCCGGGCCGTGGCCCAGCGCGGCCCATTCGGCGCGGTAGCGTTCCGTGATCGCGCGCATCGGTCCGGGCGGCAGGTTGGACACCACGTTGACCGCATGCGCCGCCGCCCAGGGAATACCGTCCGGCGCGCCGATCCCGTACCACAGCGGCGGATGCGGGCGCTGCACCGGCGCAAGCTCCATCGGCATGTCGTGGAACTTGTAGTATTCGCCGTCGTAGTTCAGCGGACCGCCGGCAAGTCCGCGCAGGATCACCTCCAGCGCTTCGCGATACATCGCCGGCGCCGCCGCGGCGTCCAGCCCCCAGTAGCCAAGCTCGATCGGCGAGATCCCCCGCCCGATCCCCAGCATCAGGCGGCCGTTGCTGAGGTGATCCAACATGCAGATCTCCTCGATCAGGCGCACCGGGTGATACAGCGGCAAGGTGTAGACCAGCGGCCCGAGCCGGAGCCGCGTGCTGCGTTGCGCCGCCGCGGCCAGCCACACCGAGGGCGACGGCGACAGACCGAGCGGGGTCGCGTGGTGTTCGGCCACGTGATAGCCGTAGAACCCGGCGGCGTCATACGCCTCGATCAGGCGCAGCCGGTCGGCATAGAAGCCGTCCAGCGACGCGGGGGCATCCATATGGTCGAACACACCGAAACGGATCATGTGGAGCGTCTTTCTCCCGGGGACCGGCGGAGCGTAGCCGGTGGCGGGCGCGGCGCAAGGGGAGGGCCAAGGGACGGCATGGACGCGGCCTCGCTCATGGCGCCATCATCGCACCAACCGGAGGAACCTGTGTCCCAGAACCCGATCTGGCGCCCGCTTTGCGCCCGCGCCGATCTCTCGCCCGACCTGCCGACCCGGATCGAACGCGACGGCACCGGCTACGCCGTGTTCCTGCTGGGCGATCAGCCCTACGTCACCGAACCATTCTGCACCCACGGGCCCGGGCTGCTCTGGGACGGCGATATCGAAGGCGAGGAGATCGTCTGCCCGTTCCACCAGGGCCGCTTTCACATCCCGACCGGCCGACCCACCGGCGCGCCCTGCACCGCGCCGTTGCGCGTGTTCCGCGCCTGCGTGATCGACGCGCAGGTCTGCATCGCGGACGCGCCGTGAGCAGCCCCCATGTCGCGATCGCGCTCGGCGATCCCGCCGGCATCGGACCCGAGCTGGCGCTGAAGGCCGCGACCGATCCGCGCGTGCTGGCGGTGTGCACGCCGGTGCTGTTCGGCGCGCGGGCCGCGCTGGAAACCCACGCGGCTTCCTGCGGGATCGGCACCCGGATCGTGACGGTTGACCGCGTCACCGATGCCGTTGCCGGACCGGACCGGGTGGCGCTGCGCGAGACCGGCACGGACGCCGCACCACAGCTCGGCGCGATCGCCGCGGCGCATGGCCGCGCCGCGCTGGAAGCCGCCGGTGCCGCGATCGACGCGGCGCTGGCCGGCGAGGTTGCCGCCGTCGTCGCCTGCCCGCAGACCGAGGCCGCGATCCACGCCGCCGGGATCGATTTCGACGGCTACCCGTCCTTCGTCGCCCGGCGTACCCGCACGCCGCCCGAGGACGCGTTCCTGATGCTGTGTTTCGATGCGACGCGGATCGTGCACACCACGCTGCACGTGTCGCTGGCGCGCGCGATCGCGCTGATCACGCGCGCGCGCGTCGGCCACGTGCTGGACGCCGCGCACGCCACCTTGCGCCGGCTGGGGGTGGCAACCCCGCGCCTGGCCGTTTCCGGCCTGAACCCCCATGCCGGCGAAGCGGGCGCGTTCGGCCGCGAGGAGATCGAGCTGATCGCCCCGGCGCTGGCAGACGCCCGCGCGCGCGGCATCGATGCCGAAGGCCCGTTCGGCGCCGACACCATGTTCCATCGCACCGGCTACGACGCCTTCATCGTCATGTATCACGACCAGGGGCACCTGGCGGCCAAGCTGCTGGCGCGCAACCGCACCGCGGGGCTGACGATCGGCACGCCGATCCTGTTCTCCTCCGTCGCGCATGGCAGCGCGCTGGACATCGCGGGCAGCGGCCAGGCCAGCCCGGAAGCCGTGATCGAAGCCATCCGCCGCGTGATCGGAGCCGCGCCATGCTGAAACGTGAACAGAACGAGCTGCTGACCCGCACCGGACCCGGCACGCCGATGGGCGCGCTGTTCCGCCGCTACTGGCATCCCGCGCTGCTGGCACACGAGCTGCCCGCGCCCGACTGCCCGCCGGTGCGGGTGCGGTTGCTGTCGGAGCGGCTGATCGCGTTCCGCGATACCGACGGACGCCTGGGGCTGATCGATGAGTTCTGCGCCCATCGCGGTGCCTCGCTGTGGTTCGGGCGCAACGAAGCCTGCGGCTTGCGCTGCCCGTATCACGGCTGGAAATACGACGTGACCGGCGCCTGCCTGGAGGTGCCGTCCGAGCCCGACGAGAGCGGGTTTCGCGATCGCATCCGTCTGAAATCCTACCCGCTGGTGGAACGTGGCGGCGTGTTGTGGACCTATATGGGCCCGCCCGAGCACCAGCCGCCGCTTCCGGCATGGGAATTCGCCATGGTCGCGGGGCCGCAGAGCTACACCTCCAAGCGCTTGCAATTCTCCAACTGGTTGCAGGCGCTGGAGGGCGGGATCGATTCCTCCCATGTCTCGTTCCTGCACCGCGACGGCTTGCTGTCCGATCCGCTGATGAAAGGATCGCCCGGCACCCGCTATAATCTGGCCGACGCGCGCCCGGTGTTCGAAGTGGTGGAGCAGCCGGCCGGCCTGTTCATCGGCGTGCGCCGCAACGCCGAACAAGGGGCGCATTACTGGCGCATCACGCCATGGTGCCTGCCCGCCTTCACCATGATCCCGCCGCGCGGCGATCATCCGGTGCATGGGCATTTCTGGGTACCGATCGATGACGAAACCTCCTGGGCCTGGAGCTTCGACTACCACCCGACCCGTCCCCTGACCGTGGCGGAACGCAGCGCGATGGAACAGGGCAAGGGCATCCACACCCAGGTGGACCCGGTCACGTTCATCCCGCTGGCGAACCGGTCGAACGACTACCTGATGGACCGGGACGCGCAGCGGGACGGACGATTGTTCAGCGGCGTGGCCGGAATCGCGATGCAGGACGCCTCGTTGCAGGAAAGCATGGGGTCGATCGCGGACCGGACGATCGAGCATCTGACCACCACCGACAACGGCATCATCATGGCGCGCAACGTGCTGCTGCGCGTGGCGCGCGCGCTGGCGGACCGCGGCGCGGCACCGCCCGGCACCGGGCCGGAGGCGCAACAGATCCGTTCCGCCGCGGTGATCCTGCCGCCCGACGTCGCCTTTGCCGAAGCCGCCGCCGCGGCCCTGCGTGTACGGCCGGGCGAACGCCACGCCAGCGTGTAGGGCTTGCCTGCCGCGCCGGTCCGGCGCATGGCGGGCGCCAACCTTTCCCCTTCGGAACCGCCAAGATGCCCGAGACCTATCACGCCGGCCGCCATTTCCTGCAAATCCCCGGCCCCACCAACGTGCCGGACCGCGTGTTGCGCGCGATCGACCGGCCGACGATGGACCATCGCGGGCCGGAATTCGGCCAACTGGGCACGGCACTGCTGGCCGGGCTGCAGAAGGTATTCCAGACCTCCGGCCCGGTGATCGTCTATCCGGCCTCGGGCACCGGGGCGTGGGAGGCAGCGCTGACCAACACCCTGTCGCCGGGCGATACCGTGCTGATGTGCCGCACCGGCTGGTTCGCGACCTTGTGGAACGAGATGGCGGTGCGGCTGGGACTGACGCCGATCTTCCTGGATACCGACTGGCGGCGTGGCGCCGACCCGGCGGCGATCGGCGCGGCGCTGGCCGGCGACCGCGAGCACCGGATCAAGGCGGTCTGCGTGGTTCACAACGAAACCTCGACCGGCTGCACTTCGCGCATCGACGAAATACGCGCCGCGATCGATGCCACGGGGCACCCGGCGCTGCTGCTGGTGGATACGATCTCCTCATTGGCCTCGATCGATTACCGCCACGAGGCATGGGGCGTGGATGTGACGGTGGCCGGATCGCAGAAGGGGCTGATGCTGCCCCCCGGGCTATCGTTCAACGCGATCAGCGCCAAGGCGCTGGCGGCAGCCGAGCACGCCAAGCTGCCGCGCAGCTACTGGGACTGGCGGCCGATGCTGGAGGCCAACAAGACCGGGTATTTCCCGTACACGCCCGGCACCAACATGCTGTACGGCGCAAACGAAGCGGTGAAGATGCTGCTGGAGGAAGGGCTGGCCAACGTGTTCGCCCGCCACGATCGCCACGCCGAGGCGACGCGCCGCGCCGTGCGCGCCTGGGGGCTGGAAATCCAGTGCGCCGAGCCGCGGCATTATTCGTCATCCCTGACCGCCGTACGCCTGCCGGAGGGGCACAGCGCGGACGCGCTGCGGGCGGTGATCCTGGAGCGCTACAACATGAGCCTGGGGAATGGTCTCGGGATGCTGAAGGACCGCGTGTTCCGCATCGGCCATCTGGGCGATTTCGGCGATCTGCAGCTTCTGGGGACGCTGGGGGGCGTGGAGATGGGGCTGCGCGCGGCCGGCGTGCCGCATCGGCCGGGCGGGGTGCAGGCCGCGATCGATTACCTGGCGGGGAACGCCTAGGGCGGACGGGTTTGGAGGCAGGGGCCGGCGCGGTGTAAGCCCGACCGATGCCGCCCCTCCCCGCCCCGCACGCCGCCGACCCCGCCGCCTCTCGCGGCCGGCTTTACGCGGAACCGGAAGCCGCCACCCGGTCCCCCTATCAGCGCGACCGCGACCGGGTGATCCACTCCACCGCGTTCCGCCGCCTGCAATACAAGACCCAGGTCTTCGTCAACCACGAGGGCGATTTCTTCCGCACCCGCCTGACCCATTCGATCGAGGTGGCACAGATCGCCCGCTCGATCGCCCGCGCCCTGGGGCTGAACGAGGATCTGACCGAAGCCGTCGCCCTGGCCCATGATCTGGGCCACCCGCCGTTCGGCCATGCCGGCGAGGAAGCGCTGAACCAGGCAATGAAGCCGTATGGCGGGTTCGATCACAACGCGCAGTCGCTGCGCGTGGTGACGTTGCTGGAAGCCCGCTATGCCGCTTTCGACGGCCTCAATCTGACCTGGGAAACCCTGGAGGGGTTGGTCAAGCATAACGGCCCGCTGCCGAAGCCGCCGCCCTACATTGCCGAATACGACGCACGCCACAAGCTCGATCTGAGCACGAATCCCTCGGCCGAGGCGCAGGTTGCAGCGCTGGCCGACGACATCGCCTATCACAGCCATGATCTGGATGACGGGCTGCGCGCGCGCCTGTTCGGCTTCGAGGAGATCGCGCATCTGCCGGTGGTGGCCGAGGCGCTGCGCGCCGCGCGCCACGCCAGCCTGGACGTGCCGCCGCCGCGGCTGCGCCATGAAACGATCCGCCGCGTGATCGACGCGCTGGTGGGCGACGTGATCGCCGAGAGTACGCGGCGGCTGGAGAAGCTCGCGCCGCGCGACGCCGATGCGGTGCGCCGGGCGAAGCGGCGGATGGTGGGGTTCAGCGAACCGATGGAGGCGGCGAACCGCGCGATCAAGGAGTTCCTGCACGCGCGCATGTATCGCCACTGGCGGGTCAACCGCATGACCAGCAAGGCGCGCAAGCTGACCGGGGAATTGTATCGGCTGTTGCTGGCGGAACCGGAATTGCTGCCCGATGACTGGCGCGCCCGCGCCGGGGAGGCAGGCGGGGCGCGCGCGGCGGTGACGGTGGCCGATTATGTGGCGGGGATGACCGATCGCTACGCGATGGACGAATACCGGCGGCTCACGGATCTGTCGGTCACAGGCTGATCGTCGCGCTGGAAATTCACCCCCGGCCGCTCTATATCCTGACGGCATCACTCTCAGGAGCCTCGCCGTGCGACCCGGCCCCACCACCCTGCGCGACTTGGCAGCCGCCGCCGGCAGCGTGATGGAGTGGCTGCCCGAGAATCAGGTGCTGCCGCCCTGCCCGTCCCGACCGGTGCCGGAGACCGATCCTCCCGCCGGATTTAGCACCGGCAGGCGCTCGAACGGCTGACCAGCGAGGCGGACGAACGAACACGCAACCGCGCCCAGCGCATCTCCCGCGCGTTTGCCGCATGCGGGCTTGCACTGTCCGGCGCGGTCGGTATCTGGAGCAACCCGTGGTCGCGGGAACGCTCGCCATCGTCGCCATCGGCGGGCCGACCGCCGCCTTCACCCTCGCCCGCACCTTGCCGCCACGGCCGGCCGCGCCGCCCCCGGAACCATGACCATGCCAGACCTGTTCGCCGATCTTCGCGCCCACATCCAGCACGCGCTCATCGCGCTGCTGCCCGACCTGCCGCCCGAGGTTGCCGCCCGGGTCGAGCTTACCCCCACCCGCGATCCGGCGCATGGCGATCTGGCGACCAATGCTGCCATGCTCGCCGCCAAGCCGGCCGGGCGTGCCCCCCGCGAGCTCGCGCAGGCGCTGGCCGAAGCGCTGCGCGCGCTCCCCGACATCGCCGAGGCCACGCCGGCCGGTCCCGGCTTCGTCAATCTCCGCCTGCACCCCAGCGCCTGGCAGCGGAGCCTGCCTGACATTCTTGCCGCCGGCATCGCGTATGGCGACGGCACCGCCGGCGCCGGCATCCGGGTGAACGTGGAATATGTCTCCGCCAACCCCACCGGCCCGCTGCATATCGGCCATTGCCGCGGCGCCGTGGTCGGCGATGCGCTGGCGCGGTTGCTTGCCAAGGCGGGTTATGACGTCACGCGCGAATACTACATCAACGATGCCGGCGCGCAGGTGGCGGCACTCGCCTGGGCCGCTTACTGGCGCTATCTGCAGGCGATCGGCACGAGCCTGACGGAAGAAGAATTCGCCGCCGAAGTCCCCGGCGGCCTGCAATACCGCGGCGAGTATCTGATCGATGTCGGCGCCGCCCTGGCCGAAGCGCATGGCGACCGCCTGGCCACCGCGACCAAGGGCATCGCCGCGCCCGAGCAATGGATCGACCTCGTGCGCGATCACACGGTCACGGCGATGCTGGCCGCGGTGCGCGAGGACCTGGCCGCCCTTGGCGTCGCGCAGGAGGTGTTCAGCTCGGAACGCGCGCTGGTCGCCTCCGGCGCGGCCGATACGCTGATCGAACGGCTGCGCGGCGACGGCCTGATCTACGAAGGCGTGCTGGAACCGCCCAAGGGCAAGACCCCGGAGGATTGGGAACCACGTCCGCAGACCCTGTTTCGCGCGACGCAATTCGGTGATGACGTCGATCGGCCGTTGCGCAAATCCGACGGCTCCAACACCTATTTCGCCAACGACATCGCCTACCACGCCGACAAGATCGATCGCGGGTTCACGCTGCTGATCGACGTGCTGGGCGCGGATCACGGCGGCTATGTGTCACGCCTGCGCGCCGCGGTGAAAGCGGTCTCGCACGGCGCCGCCACAATGGAAGCGGTGCTGTGCCAGATCGTGCACGTGGTGAAGAACGGCCAGCCGGTGCGCATGTCGAAACGTGCCGGCAGCTACGTGACGTTGCGCGACCTGATCGACGAAGTCGGCAAGGATGCCGTGCGCTTCACCATGCTGACGCGCAAGGCGGATGCGCAGATGGAATTCGACCTTGATGCGGTGGTGGCACAAACCCGCGACAACCCGGTATTCTACGTGCAATACGCTCATGCGCGCTGCCGCTCGGTGCTGCGCGCGGGGGCGGAGATGTTCGCCGCCGCCGCCACCACCGACACCGCGCTGGCCACAGTGAAGCTGGACAGCCTGACCGCTGAGCCGGAACTGGCCGTGATCCGCCGCCTGGCCGCCTGGCCGCGCACCGTGGAAGCCGCCGCCCTGGCCCGCGAACCCCACCGGATTGCATTTTTTCTCTATGACTTGGCGGCCGATTTTCATATGCTGTGGAACCGCGGCAAGGACGATGCGGCACTGCGATTCCTTCACGCCGACCAGCCGGACCAGACACGGGCACGGCTCGCTCTGGTGGCGGCGACGGCGACAGTGCTGCGCTCTGGCCTGGCCGTGATGGGGGTGGACCCGGTCGAGGAGATGCGCTGACCACCCCTGCAAGCAGCAGAAGGTGGCCCATGTCCGACGATCTCCCGCTTCGTACCCCGTCCTACCGTGTCGCCCGCCCACGCGGGATGGACCCGGCCACGAAACGCCTGGCGCTGATCGCCGCCGGCCTCGGCGGCGCGTTGCTGGTGCTGATCGGGGCGTGGTCGGTTTCCGGCCCGGGGCGGACCGGGGTCCCGGTGATCGCCCCGCCGGCGGGGCCGCTGCGCGAGGCGCCGCCGAGCCCGGGCGGGATGCATGTCGCCGGCGCGGATCAGCCGATCTTCGGCCACGAAGATTCCGACTCGCCGACGGCGGGCGGCAGCGTGATGCCGCCGCCCGAGCAGCCGAACCTGCAGGCGCTGCGCGCGCCGGCCCCGCCGGCGGCGGCGCCGGTCGGCCCGCCAGCCGCCACGCGGCCGATTACATCGGCCCCGGGCGCTGCGCCCCCGATTACCGCGCCACCAGGTGCCGCGCTGCCCTTGCCACCCGTTTTTGCCACCGCCCCGCCACGTCCGCCGGCCACGAACACCCCCGCCCTGGTCGCCACCCCGACGGGTCGGATCACGGTGCAGCTCGCCGCGCTTCCCACCGCCGCGGCCGCCGCCGCCGAGTGGCAGACGCTGCGCCACCGCTACAAGGCGCTGCTGGCCGGTCACACGCTGTTGGTGGCGCAAGCCCGGGTTGGCGGGCATCTGTGGTACCGGGTCCGCACCGCGGGCTTCGCGAGCCAGGCCGCCGCGCGCGGCTTCTGCTCCCGAATCCGCGCCGCCGGCGCCGCCTGTGATGTGCCGCGCGGCTGACGCTGCGCGTGTCCAAGCCGGACCGTCGATCGCCGCGCTTAGCCCGGCTTCAGGATTGCGTGCCAGCGCACCCAGCGCAGCCCACCGGCGCGTAACAACCGCACACGGCGCAGCCACAGCTCCGCCTCGCGCACGATCACCGCGGCCTGGGCGGGCGAGGGGCGTGCGCCGGCGGCGGTGATCGTGCGTACCCAGCTGCGCCACGCGGTCACGATTTGATGCGCGTGCGGGCCGGTCAGATCCTCGGTCACGCGCACGTCGAAGCCGCAATCGGCCAGCGCGCGGCTGACCGCCGCGACCGCGGGCGGGGCGCAGGCGCGCATGTCCAGGGCCGACCAGGTCGCCACTTCGTTAGCTTCGGGATCGAAGTCCGGCGCGGACGCGGTGGCAAGCAGACTGAGCTGCCCGCCCGGCCGCAGCGTGCGGGCCAGCGAGTCCAGAACCCGTGACGGCGGCACGGCGCGGAACGGATCGAAAGCCAGGGCGTGATGGCAGGAATGTGGGGCAAAGCCGGGAGCAGCCGGATCCCACAGATCGATCCGCACCCGCTTGCCAAGTCCGGCGGCGACGCAAACGGCGTTGGCCCGGGCCACCAGCGCCGGGTCGGTTTCATAGCCGTCGACCCAGGCACCGAACAGCGTGGCGACGCAGCGCGCCGGTCCGCCGGCGCCGGCGCCCAGCAGCAGCAGGCTGGACGCCGCGGATAAACCCAGCGGGGTGGCGCGGCGCAGGATCTCCTCCGATCCGCCGGGGCCGATGAACCCTTCGTCCCAGAGCTGGTGGGCGAAGGCCAAGCGCTCGCGCGGCCAAATTGCCGGCGCTGCGGGCGCGGGTGCGCTGGGCAGGGGCAACCCGCTCGGTGGCGATGCGCGCGCGGGCGGGGGCACCGCGTCGGCTCCGCCGGTCACCCAGTTGCGCAGATCCTTGAGCCGCATCGCGCCAATCTGCCACCGCGGAGGTTAACCTTTCGTTGTCCCCTACCCCGATGATCCCGACATACCGCGCGGGCCCTATCCGAACAGGCGGCGCGAGGCGATCGCCGCCCCCTCGGCCAAGGCTGCCAGCTTGGCCCAGACGACGTCCTCGGCCACCCGGCCACGTCCGGCCGAGGTATCGAAGCCGCAATCGGTTCCCGCGATCACCCGACGCGGATCGCCCACGGCCTGTGCGACCCGTTCGATCCGGTCGGCAACCACTTCCGGGTGTTCGACGAAATTCGTCAGCACGTCGATCACCCCCGCCACCACGACCGTGTCCGGCTGATCGGCGAACGCGGCCAGGCAGCGGGTTTCGTGTGCGTGCCGCGGATTGGCCACCGGCAGCACGAACCCACCGGCATGGGCGCCGCGGATGGTGGGCAGGATCGCCTCCATCGCCACGTCGCAATCATGCGGGCCTTCGTAATTGCCCCAGCAGGCATGCAGCCGCACCCGATCGGGCGGAATCGCGGACAGCGCCCGGTTGATCGCGGCCACGACCCGGGCGGAGAAATCCAGGAACACCGCTAGCGGCTGATCCTGGAAGGAAAGATGACGCTCCAACGCCAGATCGGGCGCGTCGATTTGCAGCAGAAAGCCACGGCCAACGATGGTTTCGTATTCTACCTGCAACGCCGCCGACAGCGCATCCAGATAGGCATCCTCGGTCGGGTAGTACCGGTTGCGCAACGCCGCGGCGATGATCCCGGGCGACGGCGCGGTCAGGAACGGTTCGGCGAACGCGCCCGGCGCGGCCGCCAGGGCGGCGGCGAAGTCGTCGCATTCCGCCGCCACCAAAGCGCGATCCAGGTAGCGCACCTCGCCCACCGCCTCGGGCACGCCGGCATGGTTGCTGACCGAGGTCTCGATCGCGTCCTGCGCGTTCTTCCAGGCGCGGAACCCGGGATATTGCGCGATGTCGGCGGTAACGCGC
>DAHWDR010000251.1:0-15575 GCA_027330745.1 Acetobacteraceae bacterium
TCGCGCGCGGGGCTGGACAATCCCTCGAAGCCGATCGGCGTGTTCATGCTGTGCGGCCCCTCCGGCGTCGGCAAGACCGAAACCGCGCTCGCGCTGGCGGAATCGCTGTATGGCGGCGAGCAGAACCTGATCACCATCAACATGAGCGAGTTCCAGGAAGCCCACACCGTCTCCACCCTGAAAGGCGCGCCTCCGGGATACGTGGGATACGGGGAGGGCGGCGTGCTGACCGAGGCCGTCCGCCGCAAGCCGTACTCGGTGGTGCTGCTGGACGAGGTCGAGAAGGCGCATCCGGATGTGCACGAGATCTTCTTCCAGGTGTTCGACAAAGGCGTGATGGAGGACGGCGAAGGCCGCGTGATCGATTTCAAGAACACGCTGATCCTGCTGACGTCCAATGTCGGCACCGACCTGATCATGTCGATGTGCGGCGACCCGGAGCTGACGCCGGAACCCGAGGAGATCGCGAAGGCGCTGCGGACGCCGCTGTTGAAGGTGTTTCCGCCGGCGTTGCTCGGGCGGCTGATCGTGATCCCCTACTACCCGCTCAGCGATAAGGTGATGGGCGATATCATCCGGTTGCAGCTTGGGCGAATTGCGCGGCGAATCGGCGAGCATCACAAGGTGCCGTTCACCTACTCCGACGAGGTGGTAAATCTGATCGCCAGCCGCTGCACGGAACCGGAAAGCGGCGGGCGCATGATCGATGCGATCCTGACCAATACGATGCTGCCGGCGATCAGCGGCGCGTTTCTGCAACGGATGCTGGATGGCGCCATGGTGGCAAAAGTCGCGGTCGATGTCGCGGACGGGGAGTTTACCTACGCGTTCGAGTGATCCGGTGTTAGGGATTCGCTAATCCGGATTTGCGATTCCGGTCCTCCCGCGCCCGGCGTCTCGGGCGCGGTTTCCTGGACCGGAGACAATCGCATGACCCGTCTGCTCCTCGCTGCCCTACTGGTCGCCGCGCCGCTCACCCTTGCCCATGCCGCCAAGCGAGAACCGCATCCCCGTGCCTCCGCGCTACCTGGCTACCCCAGCCTGACCGCGGCGAAGTCCGCCTGCGGCGTCAGCCCGGTGGTCTGGCGCGCGCATGACAGTAAGGTGTTCCACCTGTCGAGCTCGCGCTATTTCGGGAAAACGCGCCACGGCACTTATGTGTGCCAGAAAGCGGCGGAGGCGAAAGGACTGCACGCCGCGAAATCCTGAGTTCCGGCTGGCTTCAGCGCGTGCGATGCGGCCCCAGCCAGCCCATCGCCGCGTCCGGCTGGCAATCGACGCTGACCAGATACGGCTTCACGTCCAAAAGCGGCGTACCGTCCAGGCAATCCAGCGTGCGGACCAGCAACGTGTCCGCGCCCTCCATTCCCTCGAACGCGACCACCGCCAATCCGATCGGGTTTGGCCGTGCCGGGGAGCGGGTGGCGAACAGGCCGCGTTCCTCGGTAGCGAAATGCGGCTTGAATACCATCCGCGGTTCGCGCCCCTGATGCAGCCAATACAGCAGGATCAGATGGCTGAATCCGTCGATCCCCAGCAGCCCGGGCACGTAGGCGGGGTCCAGCCGCACCCGGCACAGCGGCGGCGGGGTCAGCTGGCGAATATTGCGCGGGCATTCGTCCAGCGTCTTGAACGGTGTCGAAATGACCCCGATCGGGTGCAAGATCGCGTCAGCCGGATCCATCGCTGCCCTTTCCAGTCGCCGGACAGGAAGGCTAGCATCGCCGCCAACCCCGGGGAAGGAACCGACCGATGCCGCATAGTTACCCGCTGGAACCGACCGATCCGGCCGCCGCCGGCCTCGATTCCCACGCCATCGCCGCGATGGAATCGCTGATCACCCGCCATATCGAGGACGGTCGCTACCCCGGCGCGCAGATCGCGTTTGCCCGCCACGGGCGGCTTGCCCATTTCCGCGCCTTCGGCAACGCGCGCACCGAAGCGACCCTGACGCCAGCCGCTACCGACACGCTGTTCCTGCTATTCTCGCAGACCAAAGTGCTGACCTCCGCCACCGTCTGGTCGTTGATCGAGGACGGGGCGCTGTCACCGATGGACCGTGTCGCCGATCACCTTCCGGAGTTCGCCGCCCGCGGCAAGGCCGAGATCACGCTGCATCAGGTGATGACCCATCAGGGCGGCTTCCCGTCGTCGGACGTCACCCAAGCCACCTGGTCCGATCACGCGCGGATGCGCGCCGAAGTGTGCGATTTCTCGCTGGACTGGACCCCCGGTACCCGGATGCAATATCACGGCCGCGCCGCGCATCTGACCCAGGCCATGGTGATCGAGGCCGTGACAGGCCGCGATTACCGCGAGGTGATCCGCGAACGCATCCTGGCGCCCCTGGGCCTGATGGAGGATGTCTTCGTGGGGGTTCCGGAACATCAGCAGCACCGCTGCGCCGACACCTACGCCCCGGAGCCGCGCGACAACTCGGCCGCGTTCCGCGCCGCTGGCCTGCCGCATTCCGGCGGCTACGCGACGGCGCGGGGGATGGTCGCGTTTTATCAGGCGCTGCTGGCGGGCGGGCGGTTGGGTCGGGCGCGCATTCTTGCCCCGCGGATGGTGGCGTATGGCACGCGCAACCACACCGGGGAGGAGCCGGACTTGCAGATGGATAAGATTCCGATGCATCGCGGCCTTGGCCCGCATGTCCGCGGGGAAAGTGAGCGGATCCGCGGCCTTGGGACCATCGCCAGCCCACGCACTTTCGGTCATGGCGGCGTGGGGTCGTCCTATTCCTGGGGCGATCCGGACAGCGGGGTATCGTTCACGTATCTGACCAATTACGTGCAGCCGGACCCGTGGCACAGCCTACGGCTGGACCGGATCAGCAATATCGCCCATGCCGCGATCGACTGACCGCGGCGGTCACGGATCGGGCGGGGCCATCGACTTGACCAGGTCGAACACCCGCTTGCGCACCGCGGGATCGGAGATCCGGTAATAGGCGCGCACCAGTTCCAGCGTCTCACGCCGGCTCATGGTATCGTCGCCGAACGGGTCCTGGGTCTCCGCCAGCCCGTGCATCCGCCGTGCCGAGTGGGCCAGCGGACCGGCGACGTTGTCGGGCATGTCTTCGAAGAAATAGCTGATCGCCACGTCCAGGACACGGGCGAGATCGAACAAGCGCGAGGCGCCGACGCGATTCGCGCCACGCTCGTATTTCTGCACCTGCTGGAACGTCAGACCGATTTGGTCGCCGAGACGCTCCTGCGACAGACCGAGCAGCGTACGCCGCAACCGGATGCGCGAGCCGACATGGACGTCAATCGGGCTGGGCCGGCCTTCCCGGTCCACCGAGACGGGTAGCGGGGGCAGGTCGCCCGCGCCGGACTCGATCTCTTCGAGCATCGGGGAATCCCTCTCAGATTCGGACATGGAGCGTCTGAGTCCCAACCTACAGTAGTGTGAAGCGTTAGGAAAGCGTAAATCTACAACCCCGAATTGTCAACGGCCGCGTATAAAAGTGCACTGTCTTATGATCCGAGACGTCGCCCCATCACATGAGACGGCGACGCCCGCCCAGCCCGAGCGCCAGCGTGACGGTCGCCAGCCCCAAGGGCACCCATAATCCGAACCGCGCGAACGGCGTCGGCGGCAGCGCTCCCGGGACCGAAGCCGTCAATACGCCAGTGAGATCCAGCCCCAGTTGCGCGACCTCGTGCCCACGCGCGTCGAACACTGCCGAGATTCCGGTGTTGGCCGCGCGCAGCAGCGGCAGCCCTTCTTCCACCGCGCGGAGCCGCGCCGCCGCCAGATGCTGGCGTGGGCCGGCCGAGTCGCCGAACCAGGCGTCGTTGGTCACGTTCACCATCAGGGCCGGGCGATCGGCTTCGTCGATCACCTCGCCGGGGAAGATCGCCTCGTAGCAGATCAGCGGCCCTAATCGCGGCAGCCCGGGCAGGGTCAGGCTGCGCGGTCCGGGGCCGGCGGCGAATCCGCCACCGGGCACCACCTGGATCGGCAGCGGGAACCAGTCCGGCTGGTATTCGCCGAACGGGACCAAATGGTGCTTGTCGTAAATCCCGGCGACCACGCCACCCCCGGTCAGGGCGAACAGGCTGTTGCGCGGCCGCCGATGGCCGCCGAAACGCACCGCGCCCACCAGGGCAACCACGTGGCCCGCGCTCGGCCCCAGCGGAGACCCGCCAGCGGCGGCGGCGATCGCCTGACGCGCCGGCGGGTCGGAGCCGATCAGGTACGGCGACGCGGTCTCGGGCCAGACCACCAGCGTGCGTGCCCCGCCCGCGCGTCGCACTGCCGTGCGGGTCAGGCGCAGATAGCGGGCGAAGATCCGCGCGGCGAAGGCGCGGTCGAATTTGTGGCCCTCGGCCACGTTGCCCTGGATCAGCAGCGCGGTGATCCCGGGTCCGGCGGGAAGCGGAATCGCCAGGCGCCATAGGCCGAACCCCAGCCAGGCGGCCAGCAGCGCCGCCCCGGCCGCCCGCCCGCGCCAGGACAGCAGCGGCGTGCCGGCCAGGAGCAAGGTCGCCAGGGTCAGGCCATGCACGCTTACCAATGCCGCGGGCTGGAGGAAAATATCGCCGAACCGGCCCGGAACGGCCCAGTCCGCCCCCCACAGATTCCAGGGGAAGCCGGTGAAGGCGAATTGCCGCGCCAGGTCCGATAGGACCCAGGCGCCAGCCAGGGCCGGCACGCGCGGCCAGCCGGGACGGGCGCAGCGCGCGCCGGCGGCGGCGGCGGCAACGAACACGGCGACCACAGCCGCCACCGCCGGCGCGGCGAACGGGACCAACCACCAGAAATGGGCCGCTTCCACCAGGATCGCCTCGGTGATCCAATACAGGCCGAACAGATTGTTACCGAATCCAAACCAGAATCCACGCCGCGCCGCGCCGCGCACGCCGGGCGCGACCTCGATCAGGATCAGCAGGCCGGGGATCGCCAGCAGCAGCGCCGGCAGCACGAACAGCGGCGGCAGCGCCAGCGCCGAGATCGCACCCAGCAGAAACGCCGCCAGATCCGCGCGCGCGCCGCGCAAGCCCCGCAACCGGGTCACCCCCAGATCGCGCCGGCGGCAGAGCGTCTCGATCACCGTCACGGAGCGTCCGACGTCCCCGGCTGGTCCGCCTGACGCTCGTAATGACGGAGGTATTTTTCAGTCACCTGGTCGGTCTTGACCACGATCGCCACATCGGTGGTGTTGAACGGGCGGTCGATCACGGCGCCATCCCCCACGAACCCGCCCAGGCGCAGATAGCCCTTGATCAGGGGTGGCAGCAGGGCAAGGCCCTGGCGCGGGGTCACGCGATCTGGGGGCAGGCGGCGCATCTCGACATAGCGCGCGGCCAGCGCGCGCGGACGTAGCTCGGGTGGGGCCAGGTGATGTTCGGCCAGATAGGTCAGCGCCGGCGCCAGCGCCTCGGGATCGGTGCCGTGCAGGCTGGCCACACCGAACATCAGATCGATCCGGTTGTGAAACACGTAGGCGGCGATCCCGGTCCACATCAGTTGCATCGCCGCCCGGCTGCGATACGCCGCATCGACGCAGGACCGGCCAAGCTCCAGCAACTGTCCGGGGTAGGACAGCAGTGCCGACAGGTCGAACTCGTCGGCTGAGTAGAAACCGCCCAAATCCGCCGCCACCGCGCGCCCGATCAGCCGGTAGGTGCCAACCACCTCCGGCGCGGCGGTTTCGTCCTGGCTGTGGTCCAGCACCAGCAAATGGTCGGCCGCGGCGTCGAACCGGTCGCGGTCCCGTCGGGAGGCGACGGTGGTCGGGTCGGGATGGGCGCCCATCTCGCCATAGAACACGCGGTAACGCAGCGCCTGGGCGGCGTCGCGCTCGGCGTCCGTCTCGGCCAGGCGCACGCCGAGCGGGCCGAGGCGCAGTTCGGGGAAGGCGGTGGTGCTCACGGCGCCGGGTCCGTGGCGCGGCGCGGCCGGGTCGTGCGGCGGGCGAATAATTCCAGGCGCAGGGAGACGAGGTCGAACCCCAGCCGCTCAGCGACGGCGCGCATCATGCTGTCGTAATCGGGATCCTGGAACTCGATCACCTTGCCGGTGTCGATATCGATCAGGTGGTAGTGATGGCCCGGGCCGGTCGGTTCGTAGCGGGCGCGGCCGCCGCCGAAATCGCGCCGTTCCAGGATGCCGCGCTCCTCCAGCAGCCGGACCGTGCGATAGACCGTGGCGATCGAGATGCGGGCGTCGAGCTTGGCGGCGCGGCGATACAGTTCCTCGACATCGGGATGGTCGGCGGCATCCGATAGGACGCGCGCGATCACCCGGCGTTGGCCGGTCATCTTCAGGCCTCGCTCGATGCAAAGACGCTCGATCCGCGATTCCACCATGTCCCCCGTGCCGCGCCGGTCCGGGACTGGAGGCCGACGGGGCGCACTCTACCGGTCCGCGCCGGGCGGTGGCAAACCGACTATGCGGCGGCGCGGCGGTTGCTATAACCCCGATCATGATCCTTCTTACCGGCGGCGCCGGCTTCATCGGCTCGAATCTTCATCGGTCCCTGGACCGCCGCGGTGCCGAGACCGTGGTGGTCGATTGGCTGGGCAGTGAGGGGAAATGGCGCAACCTGGCCGCGCACCCGCCAGCGCGGCTGATCCCGCCCGAGGCGCTGGAGGATTTCCTCGCCACCCGCCCGCCGATCGAGACGCTGATCCATCTGGGGGCCGTGAGCGAGACCACGGCGACCGATGGCGATCATGTCTGGGCGACGAATGTCGAACTGCCGCTGCGGCTGTGGCACTGGTGCGCGGCGCGCGGGGTGCGGTTCCTGTATGCCTCCTCGGCCGCCACCTACGGCGACGGGGCGGCGGGGTTCGATGATGCCCCCGCCGGGCTGGCCGCGCTGCGTCCGCTGAACCTGTATGGCTGGACCAAGCACGCCTTCGACCTGCGCGTGGCGGCGCTGCTGGCCGCCGGCGCGCCGCGCCCGCCGCAATGGGCGGGGATGAAGTTCTTCAACGTGTATGGGCCGAACGAATACCACAAAGGTCCGATGATCTCGGTGGTGAAGATCAAACACAATGAGGTCGCGGCCGGCCTGGCGCCGCGGCTGTTCCGCTCCGATCGGCCGGGGCTGGCGGACGGCGCCCAGGCGCGCGATTTTATCTGGATCGGCGACGTGATCGACGTGATCCTGTGGCTGTTGGACACGCCCACGGTGAACGGGCTGTTCAACGTCGGCACCGGGGCCGCGCGCAGCTATCGCGACCTGGCGCACGCGGTGTGCGACGCCGCCGGGGTGGCGCGCGCGATCGAGTTCATCGCCATGCCGGACCAGCTCCGCGGCCAGTACCAGTCCTTCACCCAGGCGAGCACCGCGCGGCTGCGCGCGGCCGGCTATCCCGGCCAGTTCACGCCGCTGGAGGAAGGCGTGCGCCGCTACGTCCAGGACTTTCTGCAACAATCGGACCCATACGTATGATCGCCCATCTGGCCGCCATCCTGGTCTATCCCGGGTTCGATCCGGTCGCGATCCATCTGGGTCCGCTGATGATCCGCTGGTACGCGCTGGCCTATATCACCGCACTGCTGATCGGCTGGCGCATGGCACGCCACCTGGTCCGCCGCGTCCCGGCGGTGGCAAGCCCCGAGCAGGTGGACGATTTTCTGACCTATGCCACGCTCGGCGTGGTGCTGGGTGGGCGGCTGGGCTACGTGCTGTTCTATCAGCCGGCGCTCTATTTCCATCACCCGCTGCTGATCCCGGCGGTCTGGGACGGCGGCATGAGCTTCCATGGCGGCGCGATCGGCGTCGCGGTGGCGATCACGTGGTTCTGTCGGCGCAACAAGATCCCGGTATTGTCGTTCGCCGACCGCATCGCCGTGCCGGTGCCGGTCGGCCTCGGTCTGGGGCGGGTCGCGAATTTCATCAACGGGGAGCTGTGGGGGAGGCGTGTCCCGGGCTGTGCGCCCACGCATTGCTGGCTGCCATTCGCGCTGATCTACCCCGCGGCAGGGAAGATACCTCGCTATCCCTCCGAACTGATCGAGGCGGTGCTGGAGGGGGTCTTCCTGTTCGTGGCGATGCTGCTGCTGGCGCGCAGCGACCGGTTGCGGCTGCGGCCCGGTTTCGTCACCGGGGCGTTCATCCTGGGCTACGGCGTGTGCCGCATCATCGCCGAGTGCTTCCGCGAGCCGGATCCTTTCCTGGGCTACCTCTTTCACGTGCTGACGATGGGGCAGATCCTGTCGTTCCCGATGCTGCTGATCGGTGGCGGGATGATGTGGTACGCCGCGCGCACGGCCCCGCAGCGCGGGTGACCGCCGGCCCTGCTTCAGCCGCGGACCAGGGTTCCCGACCGCGTTTCGGTCGGCAAACACAACGCCGCCAGAAGCGGCGCCACGGCCTCCGGCCGCGCCAGCGCGTCCTGCGTCTCGCCCGGGAAGGCGTCGCGCCGCAGCCGGGTTGCCATCGCCGGGGGCTCGAACAGGTTCACCAGCAGCGGCGACGTGGCCGCCTCATCCGCCCAGGCCAGCGCCAGATATTCCAGCGCCGCCTTGGTCGCGCCGTACACGCCCCAATACGCCTTCGGCGCCCGCGCCCGTGCCGCGGTCACGAACACCGCCCGCCCCGCCGGCGCCGCCCGCAGCAGCCGGTCGCAACTGCGCGCCAGACGCCAGACAGCGGCCATGTTCACGGCGACCGCATCGTCCCACTCGCGCGGCAGGATATGCGGGACCGGCGTCACCCGCCCATGCGTGCCGGCGGCATGGATCAGGATATCCAGTCGCCCGAAGCGTTCGAAAATGCTCGGGCCGAGCGCGTCCAGGCTGTCACCCTCCGCCAGATCGAGCGGCAGCAGGCTCGCGGTGCCCCCCGCCACGGTCACCGCGTCATCGGTTTCCTCAAGCCCGCCCTGGGTGCGTGCGGTGATCACGACATGCGCGCCGAGGCGTCCGAGTTCCACCGCCGTCGCGGCGCCCAGTCCCCGGCTCGCGCCGGTCACCAGCGCGACCGCGCCGTCCAGCGGGCGGGGCATCAGCGGTCTTCCGCCAGCAGGCTGAGCTGCCGATCCGCGGGATCGCCCTGATCCGGCAGCGGGATCGGATAGTCCCCTGTGAAACAGGCGTCGCAGTAATGCGGTGCCGCCGCGTCCCGCTCGGGTTTGCCCAGCGCGCGATACAGCCCCTCGATCGACACGAACGCCAGGCTGTCCGCGCCGATCTGGCGCGCCATTTCCTCTACCGAATAACGCGCCGCGAGCAGCTTGTTCCGTTCCGGCGTATCGATCCCGTAGAAGCAGGAATGCGTGGTGGGCGGGGAGGAGATGCGCATATGCACCTCGCGTGCCCCGGCGGCGCGCACCATCTCGACGATCTTGCGGCTGGTGGTGCCGCGCACGATCGAATCGTCCACCAGGATCACCCGCCGCCCGGCCAGCACGGCGCGGTTCGCGGAATGCTTCAGCTTCACGCCCAGGTTGCGGATATGGTCGGTCGGTTCGATGAACGTGCGACCGACATAGTGGTTGCGGATGATCCCAAGCTCGAACGGCAGGCCGCTTTCGCTGGCATAGCCCATCGCGGCGGGGACCCCGGAATCCGGCACCGGCACCACCAGGTCGGCGGCAACGGAAGATTCGCGCGCCAGCTCGGCGCCGATGCGCTTGCGCGCGGTATAGACCGGCGTGCCTTCCATCACCGAATCGGGCCGTGCGAAATAGATGTATTCAAATACGCAGAACCGCTCGGGGGCGCGGGTAAAGGGTTTGATGCTGCGTACGCCTTGCGCGTTGATCACCACGATCTCACCCGGTTCCACGTCGCGGATGAACTCGGCGCCGACGATGTCCAGTGCGCAGGTCTCGGATGCCAGCACCCAGCCGGCGCCCGGCTCGGCCCCGGTGATGCGGCCCAGGATCAGCGGACGCACGCCCATCGGGTCGCGGCAGCCCATCAGCGCTTCGTTCGACAGCGCCACCAGCGAATAGGCGCCGACCACCTGCTTCAGCGCATCGATCAGCCGATCGACCACGGTGGAATACAGGCTGATCGCGATCAGATGGACGAACACCTCGGAATCGGTGGTGGACTGGAACAGACAGCCGCGGCGCACCAGCGCGCGATGCAGCAGATGCGCGTTGGTCAGGTTGCCGTTATGCGCCACCGCGAACCCGCCGAATTCGAAATCCGCATACAGCGGCTGGACGTTGCGCAGGATGGTCTCGCCGGTGGTGGCGTAGCGGTTATGGCCGATGCCGATGCGTCCGGGCAGCGAGGCGATCACGCGCGCGTTGGAGAAATTGTCCCCCACCAGCCCCAGGCCGCGATGCGAATGGAACCGGGCGCCGTCGAAGGTGACGATGCCCGTCGCCTCCTGACCGCGATGCTGCAAGGCGTGCAACCCGAGCGCGGTGACGGCGGCGGCGTCGGGGACGTTCCACACCCCGAAGACGCCGCATTCTTCGTGCGGATGGTCGGCATCGTCGGGATCGTGGGTCATTTCGTTGCCTTCTCCAGCTGCGCGCCGAGCGCGCCCAGTTGCGGCAGGGACGGCGCCGTGCCCGTGGACGGGGCCGGCGCATGCGGATCGGCAAGTTTCGGCCGGTCCGCCGCCGGCAGGAATCCGACCGCCCAGACCGCGCCGTCATACACCAGCGGCAGCGCGCGCGATTGGCGGACCGCCGATGGCCAGTTCGGAATCGGGACCAGCATCTGCGCCAGCATATAGGCCACAACCACCACCGCCACACCCCGCGCCAGACCGAATACCAGCCCCAACATCCGATCGAGTCCGCCAAGGCCGACCCGATGCACCCCTCGGCTGATCAGATGCGTCAGGATCAGCAGGATCGCCAGCGCCAGGACGAAGGCCAGGCCATAGGCCAGCGGGTCGGCCAGCGCCGAATGCGGCGCCAGATGCGGGGCGACGCGTGCGAGCACCCAAGGGTGCGCCCAGAAGGCGACGATCCCGGCGCCGACCCAGGCGGCGATGCCCAGGACTTCACGCACGAAACCGCGCAGCAGGCCGATCAGGCCGGAGACGGCCAGGCCGGCGAGGATTGCGATGTCCACCCAGGTCATGCCGCCCCCGCCGCCTTGTCCGCACCCGTCTTGTCAGCACCCGCTTTCGCCGTGCCCGCCGCCGGCGCGCCAAATCGCGCCACCAGGTCCGACAGATGCCCAATCTCGTCCAACCGCAATCCGGACGGCGCCGCCAGTCCGCGCGCCCCGCGCGCTACCCGGCGTGGCAGGCAGGCGCCGTCGAAGCCCAGTTTCGCCGCCTCTTTCAAACGCGCCTCCGCTTGCGCCACCTGCCGCACCTCGCCGGAAAGTCCGACTTCGCCGAAATACACCATCCCGGGCGACGTGGGCTGATCCGTGACCGCCGAGACAATCGCCGCAGCCACCGCCAGATCCGCCGCCGGTTCGTTCACCCGCAATCCGCCGGCGATGTTCAAATAGACGTCGCTGGTGCCCAGTCGCAGCCCGCAGCGCGTCTCCAGCACCGCGAGCAGCATCCCCAGCCGCCCGCCATCCCAGCCGATCACGGATCGCCGCGGTGACCCGCCCGGATTCGGCGCCAGCAGCGCCTGGACCTCCAGCAGCACCGGGCGCGAGCCTTCCAACCCGGCGAACACGGCGCTGCCGGCGATATTCCCGCGCCGTTCGGCCAGGAACAGGGCGGAGGGATTGGCGACTTCCGCCAAGCCGCGATCGGTCATCTCGAACACGCCGATTTCGTCGGTGGCGCCGAAGCGGTTTTTCACGCCTCGCAGGATGCGGAACTGGTGGCCACGGTCGCCTTCAAAATACAGCACGGCATCGACCATGTGCTCGACCACGCGCGGTCCTGCCAGCGAACCGTCCTTGGTCACGTGACCCACCAGCACCAGGGCGAAGCCGCGCGATTTGGCAAGCCGGATCAGCTCGAACGAGGCAGCGCGGACCTGGGTCACGCTGCCGGGCGCGCTGTCGATCGAGTCGAGCCACATGGTCTGGATGGAGTCGATCACCACCAAAGCGGCTGGGGTTATTTCCAATGCCCGCGCGATGTCGCGCAGGTTCACGGCGGCAGCCAGGCGCAGCGGCGCGTCGGCGACATTCAGGCGGCGCGCGCGCAAGCGGATCTGGTCGATGGATTCCTCGCCTGAGATATACAGCACCTCCCGCCCCGCGGCGGCCATCGCGGCGGCGGCCTGTAACATCAGGGTGGATTTGCCGATCCCCGGATCGCCGCCGACCAGGATTGCCGAGGCTTCCACCAACCCGCCGCCGAGGACGCGGTCCAGTTCCGCGATGCCGGTCTGGGTGCGCGGCGGCGGCGCGGCGCTGCCGGCCAGGGGGACGAAACCGACCGGGCGGCCGGTGGCGCGACCGGAGGCGGATTTGTCGGCCGGGCCTGGGCGGGCTTCCACCGGTTCTTCCGCGATGGTGTTCCACTCGCCGCAAGCTTCGCAGCGCCCGGACCATTTGGCGGAACTGGCGCCGCAGGAGGCGCAGAGATAGCGGGGGGCGGATTTGGCCAAGGGGATCCCGGCGAAAGGAATACGCGGCCCCGCCTAGCGCAGCCGGACGTGCGGCGCCAGCGGGGGAGGGGGCGGTGAGGGGACCGGGGCTTGCGTCAGCTCACGCATTGCCCCATATTCTGTCTGAGATTAGGGCAATACAAGGGTCATCCGCGATGTCCGACGCCGAACTTCTGGAACGCCCAGCCGGCCACGTCGCCACGGACCAAGTCAGTCAGGCGCTCCATGTGTCCCGCACCGAGCTTGCCCATGCCCTGGGGATTTCCCGCGAATCGATCACCAAGACCGCGCGCGCCCAGTCGCCTTCCACCCAGGCGCGCCTGCGGGAGATGCTGGATATCCTCAACCGCGCCCAGCCCTGGGCCGGGTCCCTGGTCCAGGCCTTCGCCTGGTATCGCGCCCAGCCGCTGCCGTCCTTTGGCGATCAGACCGCCGAGGCGCTGGTGAAGGAAGGCCGCGCCGAGGAAATCCGCCGCTACCTGGACCGGCTGGCCGTCGGCGGATTTGCGTGAGGCTGACGGGCCTGGTCTTCCGCGCGCACCACCCGCGCTGGGCCTTTGCCCCGGACTCCGGCGACGGCGCGGCCCGCTATGGTGGGCGGTTCAACCCGGTCGGGATGCCGGCGCTGTACACCGCACGACGGGTGGAGACGGCCTGGCTGGAAGCGCAGCAGGGCTTCCCGTTCAAGGCGCAGCCGATGACCCTGATCGCCTACGAGGTCGATTGCGCGGATATCGAGGACCTGACCGATCCCGCCACCAGCGCGCGCTGGGACGTGGACCCGGCCATGCTGGCCTGTCCTTGGGAAGCGCAGGCGCTGCGCCGCCAGACCCCGCCAAGCTGGACGCTGGCGCGCCGGTTATACGCATCCGCCGTCGCCGGGATCATCGTGCCATCCTTCGCCCCCGGCGCCGGGGGCACCGACTGCAACGTGGTCTTCTGGCGCTGGGGCGCGGCGCCGCATCGCGTGACCGTCATCGACGGATTCGGGCGCTTGCCGCGCGACGGTGCCTCCTGGCGATAGGCGCTACCCGGCGCGCGCCGTCCGCAGCGCCTGCCATACCCGCTCGGACGTCGCCGGCATATCCAGCCCCGTGACCCCGTCCCCGGCCAGTGCGTCCAGGATCGCGTTGATCACCGCCGGCGGGCTCCCCACGGCACCGGCCTCGCCCGCGCCTTTCACGCCCAGGGGGTTGGTGGTGCAGGGGACTTCCACGAACTCCACCGCGATGTCGGGCATGTCATCGGCACGCGGCAGTGCATAGTCGGTGAAGCTGCCCGACAGCAGCTGCCCCGAGCCTTCCTCGTAGACCGTGTGCTCCAGCACCGCCTGACCGAAGCCCTGGGTGACACCGCCATGCACCTGGCCGCGCACGATCATCGGGTTGACCGCTTTGCCGACGTCGTCGGTCACCTGGTAGCGCAGCAGCCGGACCACGCCGGTCTCGGGGTCCACTTCCACCTCGGCCATGTGGCAGCCATTGGGGAAGGTGTGGGAGTTGATCTCGGCCACCTCGGCGGCGTCGAGGCTGATGGATGTTTGTCCGGCGCTCGCGCGGGTGCGCTGGGCGGCGGCCAGCGCCAGGATGTCGATGCCGCGGTCGGTCCCCGCGATGGCGAAGCGGCCATCTGCGAAGACGATGTCGGCGGCGGCGGCTTCCAGCGCCTCGGCCGCGGCCTGGCGGCCCTTGTCGATCACCGAGGCGGTGGTCACCAGGATCGCCTGGCCTTCGGAATAGAGGCTCCGCGCGCCGCCGGTGCCGCCGCCGACCGGAATGGTGTCGGTATCGCCCTGGCGGATGCGGATCGCCTCGGCATCGATCCCAAGCTTGTTGGAGACCAGCTGGACATAGGCGGTCTCATGGCCCTGGCCGGTGGATTGGGTGCCGACATAGACATCCACGCCGCCGTCCTCGGCGAAGCGGATCTCGGCGCGTTCGGTGGGATCGCCGCCGGTGGCTTCCAGGTAATAGGCCATCCCGATGCCGCGACGCTTGCCGCTTGCGGTGGCGCGCCGGGCGGGGAAGCCGGCCCAGTCGATGCGCGCCAGCGCGGTGTCCAGAACCAGCGGGAAATCGCCGCTGTCATAGGTTTTGCCGACCGGTGTGGCGTGCGGCAGGTCGGCCGGGCGCAGCATGTTGCGGCGGCGGAACGCGGCGCGGTCCTGGTTCAGGTCGCGGGCGGCCTGATCCATCAGGCGTTCCACCAGGTAGTTGCTCTCCGGCCGCCCGGCGCCGCGATAGGCGTCCACCGGCACGGTATGGGTGAACACGCCGGTGACCTCGGCATGGACCGCCTGGAAGCGATAGACCGAGGCCAGCACGCCGGTGCCGGCATAGGTCGGGATATAGGGCGCGAAAGTGGACAGATAGGCGCCCATGTTGGCGGTGTTGCGGGTGCGCAGCGCCAGCACGTTGCCGGCGGCATCCAGCGCGACCTCGCCCAGCGTGACGTTGTCGCGACCCTGGGTATCGCAGAGGAACGCCTCGGACCGGTCGGCGGCCCATTTCACCGGGATGCCCAGCTTGCGGGTGGCGTAGCAGGTCAGCACGTGCTCGGCGTACAGGAACAGCTTCATGCCGAAGCCGCCGCCGACATCGGGGGTGATGACGCGGAAACGGTCGGCGGACACGCCGAACACGCCGCCGATCAGGCCCTTCACCAGCCAACCGCCCTGGGTATTGGCATAAAGGGTCCAGCGGCCGGAGGCGGCGTCATAATCGGCGATGGCGGCGCGGGCCTCCATGGAGGAGACCACGATCCGGTTGTTCACCACGGTCAGGCGCGTGACATGCGCGGCTTTGGCGAACAGCGCGTCGGTCGCCGCGCGATCGCCGATCTCCCATTTGAACACCTGGTTGGACGGCAGGTCGGGCCAGACCCGCGCGCTGCCGGGGGCAAGGGCCGAGGCAGAATCGACGCAGGCGGGGTGCGGGTCGTACTCCACCGCAATCGCTTCCAATGCGTCGCGGGCGGCGCGCGGTGTGTCGGCGACGGCGAAGGCGACCGGGTCGCCGACGTGATGGACGGCGCCGCTGGCCAGCGCCGGGTGGGCGGGGGCGGCCATGCCATCGATCGGGGCGGCGCAGGGCAAGGTGCCGATGCCGTCCGCGGCCA
>DAHWDR010000252.1:0-5306 GCA_027330745.1 Acetobacteraceae bacterium
GCCCCGCAGGCGACGAACCCACCGCCGGAGCAGGCCCATCTGTGCCTGACGGACAACGAGGCGCTGGCGCGCTTCCTGGTCGAGGGCTTCGTCTCCCAGTTCGGCGCCTTCCGCGGCCTGCCCGGGCTGGCCGCGCTCGACTACCGCCGGCTCGACCGGGTGGAGAGTGCGGGCGATCCGCGCGGCGACTACAGCGAGACCGTCACCGCCGGGGCGCTCGCCGTCCGGCTACGCTGGACCGGGCTCGGCCAGCCCTTCTGCTTCGCGCTGCCACCCGATAAGTCGGCCACCGGCCGGCACCACATGCCGAGCCTGTTCGTCCCGTGCCAGGATGCCGCGATCGAGGTGAACGGCCAGCGTCTGCCCGGCAAACCGGTGGCGCGCGAGGTCGCCGGCCACGCCATGAGCACCGCCATGCTTGCCTTTTCGGAAACTTGGATCCGGGCGTAGCGGGACCGCCGCTCGGACAAATGTATGGGCAACATCTGCAAGGAGGACGACCCATGGACCAGACGCCCGACATCGCCGCGCCCACCGGCGGGAAGACCCATATCATCGTGCAGACCCCGGAGGTGCGGGTGGTGGAATACGTGCTGCAACCCGGCGACAGCCTGGCTTGGCACCACCATTCCGAAGTCACCGATCGTTTCTATTGCCTGGAGGGCGCGATCGAGGTGGCGCTGCGCGATCCGGCCGGGACAAGGCGGTTGCGGCCCGGCGACACGCTCACGATTCCGCCCGGGGTCGTGCATCGTTCCGCCAATGCGGAGCCGGGGATCAGCCGCTATCTGCTGGTGCAGGGCGTGGGGCGCTACGATTTCGTAAAAGCCGCCTGAGCCGCCGGGGCGCTACAGCGTCACCCCTTCGATCCGCACCCGCCCCGCGAGCGCGCGCAGATAGGCGGCGGTCGCGCGCTGCCACGCACGCGCCATCAGGTCCTGCCGCACCGCCGCCGCCACGGCGTCGTACGGCAGCGGCGTGCGGTCCGCGCGCCGGTCCAGCCGCAGCACGTGATAGCCATAGCGCGTGGCGATCGGCACCGGGCAGATCTGACCCGGCTCCAGCGCCATCACGAAGGTTTCGATCTCGGCGACCAGATCGCCGCGCCGCTGCTGGCCCAGCAGGCCCCCTTGCGCGCCGGACGGGCAGTCTGAACGGGCGCGCGCGAGGGCCGCGAAGCGATCGGGGTGCGCGGCCAGGATCGCCAGGGTTTCGGCGGCGGCCTGTTTCGTCTGCGCGCGGACGGTGGCATCCTCGGGCGCGGCGGCGAACAGGATATGCGCGGCCTCATAGACCACCGGGCTCTGCCAGCGATCACGGTGCGTGTCCCAATGGGCGCGGCAGGTGTCCTCGTCGGACGCGGGCACCGCGATCCGCTCGGCGAGCAGGGTGCGGATCGTGGCTTCCTCCGGCCCTTCGTCTTCTTCCAGCGGATCGGGTTCGATGCCGGCACGTTCCGCTTCCGTCAGCAGCAAGCGGCGGATCACCAACGCGCGGGCGGCTTCGGTCCAGGCGTCCTCCAAGCTGGCGGCCGGATGCAGTTGCATCTCCACGGCGATCGCGCGGTCGTCGATCGCCACGCCATCGACGCGGACGGGGGTCATCACCGCCCCCGCGCGGTGTTGGTGCCGCCGCGACGGCGCACAATCTGGTAACGCCGCCCGACATAGGTCACCGGGGCGGACCAGATATGCACCAGGCGGGAGAACGGAAACACCAGCAGGATCGTCAGCCCGAGCAGGATATGCAGCTTGTAGATCAGGCCGGCATGCGCCATTGCTGCCGCCGCGCCGGGGCGGAAGGTCACGATCCGTTGCGCCCAGTCGGCCAGGACCAGCATCTCCGACCCATCCAGATGCTGGGCGGAGACGAAGATCGAGCCGAGGCCCATCGACAGCTGCACCCACAGCATCACCAGGATCGCGATGTCCATCGCCGAGGACGTGGCACGGATGCGCGCATCGGACAGCCGCCGGTAGATCAGCAGGCTGAGGCCGAAGAAGCACAGCACGCCGGCCGCGCCGCCGAACCCCATGGCGGCGAGCTGCTTCTCCTCCACCGTGATGCCGATGCCAGTATAGACCGTGTGCGGCGTCAGCAGGCCGACGAAATGCCCGGCCAGGATCGCCAGGATACCGATATGGAAGCAATTGCTGCCGATCACCAGCATCCGCCGGCGCAACAGTTCCGAGGAGCCCGACCGCCAGGTGTATTGTCCGTATTCGAATCGGATCAGGCTGCCGAGGAAGAACACGGTGAGCGCGATATAGGGATAAACCCCGAACAGGGTCTGGTTCATGGCGCGACACTCCCGCAGGCTTCGGGCGATGCGGCGGCGGTGAAGCGCACCGCTTCCTCCTCCCAGGCGGCATCCAGCGCGGCCAGGCTGTCGGCGTCGGGCGCCAGCGCCTCGCGCAGGGCAGCAACCGCCGCATCCGCCGGCCGGCGCGCCGCCAGCGCGACGGCGGCACGCATCACCGCGGCGTAGTTGCTGCCCCGGGATTCCAGTTTCTCGGCCAGGGCGGCGATGACCGGGCCCGCCTCGGCCAGCAGCGACCGCGCCTGCTGCTCCGGGAGCAACGAAAGGAACTCGAGATAGAGCGGCAGGTAGTCGGGCAGCTCGTGCGCCGCCAGTTGCAGCCCGTGCAGCTCATAGAGCGTGGCAAGACGCACCATGGCCTGCCCACGCTCGCGCGACTCGCCGTGCACGTGTTCATAGAGATGCAACGACAGCGACCGGTTGCGGTCGAACAGCGCGACGTAGCGCTCCTGCGTGTCGAGCAGATCGGTGTGGCCGAGCGTGGTGATGAAGCGCTCCAGCGCGCGGCGTTCGGGCACCGCCAGCAGCGCCTCGCCATCCAGCACAGGGGCGAAGGTATCGCACGCGTCGAGCAGGTCGCGCGAAGGGTAGCACAGCAGCGCCGAGAGGAGACGGAAAATGTGCATCGCTCAGACCTCCACCTTCGCTTTCACCCCGTGCTTGTGCGCGGGGGTGCCGAACAGCCCGCCCGACGCCGATCCGCCCGAACAGCCGTCGCCGAACGAAAAGCCGCAGGAATTGCGCAGATCGAAGGCGTTTTCAGCATACTCCCGGTGGGTGGTGGGAATGACGAAGCGATCCTCGTAGGCCGCCAGCGCCAGGATGCGGTACATGTCCTCCACCGTGGCGCGATCGAGGTTCACCTGGTCCAACACTTCGGTCGCCTCCACGCCATCGACATGGCGCGCGCGCATATAGGCGCGCATCGCCAGCAGCCGTTTCAGCGCGAATTTCACCGGGTATTCCTCCCCCGCGGTCAGCAGGTTCGCCAGGTAGCGCAACGGGATGCGCAGCTTCGACACATCCGGGATGCCGCCCTTCCAATCCAGCGCCCCAGCCTCCGCCTGTGCCTGGATCGGCGACAGCGGCGGCACGTACCACACCATCGGCAGGGTGCGGTATTCCGGGTGCAGCGGGAAGGCGATCTTCCAATCGATCGCCATCTTGTACACCGGCGAGCGCCGCGCCGCCTCCAGCCAGGCATCCGGCACGCCGTCCGCATGGGCCTGCGCGATCACCGCCGGGTCGTGCGGGTCGAGGAAGATATCGAGCTGGGCGCGATACAGATCGCGGTCGGTGGGCGCCGCGGCGGCCTCGGCGATCCGGTCGGCGTCATACAGCATCACGCCGAGGTAGCGGATGCGCCCGACGCAGGTTTCCGAACACACCGTGGGCTGGCCCACTTCCAGGCGCGGATAGCACAGGATGCATTTCTCGGATTTCCCGCTCTGCCAGTTGTAGTAGATCTTCTTGTACGGGCAGGCCGACACGCACATCCGCCAGCCGCGGCACTTGTCCTGGTCGATCAGCACGATGCCGTCTTCCTCGCGCTTGTAGATGGCGCCGGAAGGGCACACCGCGACGCAGGCCGGGTTGAGACAGTGCTCGCACAGCCGCGGCAAATACATCATGAAGGTGTTCTCGAATTGGCCGTAGATCTCCTTCTCCACGGCTTCGAAATTGGCGTCCTTGGAGCGCTTGGTGAATTCGCCGCCCAGGATCTCCTCCCAGTTCGGTCCCCATTCGATCTTCTCCATCCGCTCCCCGGTGATGAGCGAGCGGGGGCGCGCGGTGGGCGTGGCCCGGCTGAGCGGCGCCGTTTGCAGATGCGCGTAGTCGAAGGTGAAGGGTTCGTAGTAGTCGTCGATCTGTGGCAGGTCGGGATTGGCGAAGATCTTCGCCAGAACGCGAAACCGACCGCCCATCCGCGGCACCAGCTGGCCGTTGCGCCGGCGCACCCAGCCGCCCTTCCACTTCTTCTGGTTCTCCCACTCCTTCGGGTAACCGATGCCGGGCTTCGTCTCCACGTTGTTGAACCAGGCGTATTCGACGCCATCGCGGGAGGTCCAGACGTTCTTGCAGGTGACCGAACAGGTGTGGCAGCCGATGCACTTGTCCAGGTTCAGCACCATCGCGATCTGTGCGCGGATCTTCATGGCTGGTCCCCTTCCCTACTCGGCCGCCAGCGGCGCCGGTTCGGCGCGCGGGCCTTCCAGCCAGTCGATCGTCGCCATCTTCCGTACCACCACGAACTCGTCGCGGTTGGAGCCGACCGTGCCGTAGTAGTTCAACCCGTAGGACAGCTGCGCATAGCCGCCGACCATGTGGGTGGGCTTCAGCACGGTGCGGGTGACGGAGTTGTGGATGCCGCCTCTTCTGCCGGTGATCTCGCTGCCGGGCACATTCACGATCTTCTCCTGTGCGTGATACATCAGGCACATTCCCACCGGCACGCGCTGGCTGACCACCGCGCGCGCGGTCAGCGCGCCATTGGCATTGAACACCTCGATCCAGTCGTTGTCCTCGATCCCGGCGGATGTCGCGTCGGTCTCGCTGATCCAGACGATCGGCCCGCCGCGCGAGAGCGTGAGCATGAGCAGGTTATCGGTATAGGTGCTGTGGATACCCCATTTCTGGTGCGGGGTGATGAAGTTCAGCACCACCGAGGGACGTTCGCCCGCCTGTTTCGCCACCGCGCCGAGCGTGCGGGTATCGACCGGCGGGCGCCAAGTGACGAAGCCCTCTCCATAGGCGCGCATCCATGCGTGGTCCTGGTAGAATTGCTGCCGTCCGGTCAGCGTGCGCCAGGGGATCATCTCGTGGACGTTGGTGTAGCCGGCATTGTAGCTGACGTGCTCGCTTTCGATCCCGCTCCAGGTCGGCGAGGTGATGATCTTGCGCGGCTGCGCTTGCAAGTCGCGGAACCGGATCTTCTCGTCCTCGCGCGGCAGCGCGAGGTGGGTGTGATCGCGCCCGGTCTGCTTGC
>DAHWDR010000316.1:0-2794 GCA_027330745.1 Acetobacteraceae bacterium
GATGGATGCTACGTGATGATGCAGCTGGCGGAGCATGATCCCGCGGTGCCGCTGCTGCTGCTGACCGGAGGCAACGAGGTCCTGTCGGGTGCGGCGGATGCGGTGGCCGAACTCTGCGCGCTGGCCGAGGTGACGCAGAGCGCGGCGCTGCCGGACGCGGCGGCGCTGGTGGCGTTCCTGTTTCGCGCCGGGCAGGCGGGGCGCTGCCTGGGGTTGGTTCCGGCCTAGGCAGGACGCCGGAAAACGTCGATACTGTCCTTTGATCAGCGCGTGGCGCCACAAGCGCCCGACGACATGCGCTTCCTGGGACGAGAGACACAGCGAATGGCCAAGGCCGACTGGGAAATTCCGGCCAATCTGCAGCCGGACCCGACTGATTACGCGTATGATCTGTCCCGCGCGCTCGACTCGGTGGTAGGGATCCGCAGCTACGTTCCCGCGGATGCGTTCACCGCCGGCACGCTGGGGACCGAACGCGCCGGCAGCGGCGTGGTGATCCGCGACAGCGGGCTGATCGCCACGATCGGCTATCTGGTGACCGAGGCGGAGACGATCTGGATCACCTCCACCGACGGGCGCGCGATCCCGGGGCACGCCTTGGCCTATGACCAGGAAACCGGGTTCGGCCTGGTCCAGGCGCTGGGGCGGCTTGGGCTGCCGGCGATGGAGATGGGCGATCCGGACCAGATCAAGACCGGGGATGCGGCGGTGTTCGCGGCCTATGGCGGACGCAAGCACGCGGTGGAAACGCGCATCGTCGCGCGCCAGGAATTCGCCGGCTACTGGGAATACGTGCTGGATGAGGCGCTGTTCATCGCGCCGGCGCATCCGTTCTGGGGTGGCTGCGGCCTGATCGTGGACGGCAAGCTGATGGGGATCGGCTCGCTGGTGTTGCAGCAGGGTGACCGGAAAGGCCGGCGGCTGGACATGAACATGGTGGTGCCGATCAACCTGCTGCCGCCGATCCTGGACGATCTGCTGGCCTATGGGCGGGTCAACCGCCCGGCGCGGCCATGGCTGGGGATGTATGCGACCGAGACCGATGAGGCGGTGCTGGTGGGCGGGCTGGCCGATGACGGCCCGGCGGAGAAGGCCGGCGTACATGCCGGCGACCGGATCCTGGCGGTCAACGGGGAGGAACCGGGCGATCTGGCCGGGCTATGGCGGCGCGTCTGGGCGTCCGGCAGCGCCGGGGCCGAAGTGCGGCTGACCTTGCAGCGCGAGCGCGAGAAGCTGGACCTGGCGGTTCGCTCGGCCGACCGCGCGCGATTCCTGAAGGCACCGCGGCTACACTGACTTTTTACTCTCCCCTTGGGGGAGGGCCGGGGTGAGGGCTCGCTACCCCGCCTTCGCCTCGACCCGCAATTGCCGGGCACGGGCCAGGATGCGGTTCTCGATATCGCCGACCGTCGCCGGATCGACCGGCGCGGCGATCCATTCCCCGTTCTGGCGCACTTGGCGGAACAGCGACAGCTTGACCCCGTCGGCACGCAGCGCGCGGCTGAGGATATACGCGGTGGCCTTGAACCGTTCGTCCGGTGCATCGGGCGCGGTGTACCAGTCGGTGATGATGATGCCGCCGAACGGGTCCGCCGAGGCCAGTGGCATGAAGGACAGCGTGTCCAGCGCGCCGCGCCACAGATAGGCGTTGACCGGCACGGTGGCGCCGCCGCCGCCGGTGTTGTTTTTCTTCTTGCCGCCGAACAGGTCGCTCAGCACGTTGCCGCCGGAGGCATGGCCGGTGCCCTGGCCGGGCGTGAACGCGACGCCGCCGCGGTAGTTGGGCGCGGTGGGATTGGGCGCGACGGCCGGCGCTCCGCACCCCGTCAGGATCAGGGCCAGGGCCAGAATGGGGGAAACGCGGGGCCGGCGGAATCGCATGATCAGCCTGTAGCGATGAAGGAGTGGCTGCGGTGCTTAGCCGCTCCGCTCCGCTGCGCCAAGGGGCCGGCGTTGGCGGTGCGACGGGGCGGGGCGCGCGCCCCGACCTCTCCCGCGACGCGAGGCCTTTGCGGAACTCGGTGGAGTGGAGGCATCGAGGCGGATTGGGGAAAGAACGTGGCCTGCTGCCGCCGCTCCGAGGGTTTGGGCCGGATTTCGTGAGCGTTGCTGGCCATTTCCCGCGATCCGGACAGACTTACGGCGTCAGCGCCGCCCGCCGCGCCTTCGTGTCATAGGCTTTGTCGGCATACACCGCCGCCGCGTCGCCCAGGATCGGCCCGTCCGCCGCGGTCGTATCGGCCACTGCCGCGGTGGTCAGATGCGCGACGCGGATGATGTTCGAGCCAAGGTCCACCCCGACATGCGCCTTGCAGCCGAAATACCGCCGCCCGCCCTTCTTTGCCCAGCTCGCCTCGGGGCTCAGCTCGCCTCGGGGCCCAGCTCGCCTCTGGGTCCAACGGGTTCGCCACCAGCAGGCTCGGCGGGCGCGGCGCCGCTTCCGGGGGCGCTTCCGGGGCCGCAGGGACGTCCGGTGCGGCGACGGACCCAGCCTCCGGCCCAGCCGCGGGCTCGGCGGCCAGCGCCGCCGGCTTGCGCGGGCGCCGCACCTGCGCCTTCACCAAGCTGGCGTCAATCAGCGCGCCCTTGCGCAGCAGCAGGCCCTGAGCGTCGATCTGGCGGGGTCACTGCCTCGAACAGCTGCGCGCTCCCGGACCCGCTTCGCCCAGCGCCGTTCGGAACCGGCTGATCGTGCTGTGGTCCGGGGTGGCCTCCGTCAGTGACAGCCCGACGAAGCGATGAAACGGCAGCCGGCCCGCCAGCGCTTCCTCCAGACCAGGGTCCGACAGGCCAT
>DAHWDR010000254.1:0-8689 GCA_027330745.1 Acetobacteraceae bacterium
GTGTTCTCGTGCTTCAACCAGGACCAGGCGCTGGATCGGGTGGATTTCGGGGCGCTGCACGAACGGCTGTTGCAGAACGGGGTGCAGGAAAAGCTGACGGCGAAATGGATCGACCGCGCGTTGCGGATTCTGGGGATGCGGTTGGCGGCGTAGCGCCCCCGGGGGGCGCCCAGGCGGGCCGCGGCGGGCATTGCCGCTCCGCCCCGCTCCGCCTATCTCCCCCCCATGAGCGATATTTTTGCCCCCGAGGGCGGCTGGCGGGTACGCCTGCTGGATCTCTCCGCGCCCCAGGACGACCGCGTGATCGAGGACGTCTCCGGCTTTGCCACCCTGATGCAGGCCAACGCCTTCGCCCGCCGCTATGTCCGCGATCAGGTCGAGCGCTGCCGCGCCCCGGGCGCCGACACGCGCGCCGTCCTGGAAGCCTGGGCGGCGTTCGGTGAGGACGCGGAAGTCCTGGATGCCGGCCCCTCCGGCTGGCGATCCGAAGCCGAGATCGGCGAGTTCGCCGACCATCCCGCCGGCGACGAAGACCGCGACTGGCGCGCGCTGGACCCCCGCCGGGACGAAGACGACGCGGAAGACGACGCATGATCCGCGTCCGCTTCGCCCCCAGCCCCACCGGCTATCTGCATGTCGGCAACGCGCGCATCGCGCTGGCGAATGTCCTGTTCGCCCGCCACCACGGCGGCCATGTCCTGCTGCGGCTGGACGATACCGACGCGGCGCGCTCCCGCCCCGAGTTCGCCGCCGCGATCCCGCAGGACCTGGCGTGGCTCGGGATCGGCTGGGACGCAACCTTCCGCCAGTCCGACCGTTTAGCGGCGTACGCAGCCGCCGCGGACCGGCTGCGCGCGGCCGGGCGGCTGTATCCGTGCTTCGAGTCCGAAGAAGAACTCGCCGCCAAGCGCGAAGCCCGCCTGCGCCGGCGTCTGCCGCCCGTCTATGACCGCGCCATGCTGCGCCTGACCCCGGAACAGCGGGCCGCCGCCGAGGCCAACGGCAAGCGCCCGCACTGGCGTTTCCGTCTGTCCGATGGTGAAACCAACTGGCGCGACCTGGTGCTGGGACAGCGCGCGGTGAAACTTCCCACCGTGTCCGATCCGGTCCTGGTCCGCGCCGACGGTACGCCGCTTTATACGTTCACCTCGGTGGTGGACGATCTGGCGGAAGGCATCTCCCACGTGATCCGGGGCGAGGATCACGTCACCAACACCGCGATCCAGCGCGATCTGATGGCGGCACTCGGCGCCAATCCGGGGGCGATCGCGTTCGCACATCTGCCGCTGTTGACGGACGCCGATGGGGGAAAACTGTCGAAGCGCCTCGGCGGCCTGACCTTGCGCGCATTGCGGGCGGACGGGATCGAGGCCGGGGCGGTCACCGGCTATCTGGCCCGCCTCGGCACCTCCGCCGATCCGGAACCGGCGTCGCTGGAGACGCTGGCGGCGACCTTCGATCTGGGATCGTTCTCCCGCTCCGCCGCGCGTTTCGACGGCCGCCAACTGCTGGCGCTGAACCGGCGTGTGCTGCACGCGACGCCCTTCGCCGCCGTGTCCGCCCGCTTGCCCGCCGGCGCAACCGAGGCGTTCTGGAACGCCGTGCGCGGCAATCTGGACCTGTTGACCGAAGCCCGCGGCTGGTGGGATGTGGTTGCCGGAGATATCATCCCGCCGCCTTCGGAAGCCGATCCGGCATTCTTCGCCGCCGCCCGCGCCACCCTGCCGCCAGAACCATGGGATGAGGCCACCTGGTCGGCCTGGACCGCGGCGCTGGCTGCGGCCTCGGGGCGCAAGGGGCGCGCGCTGTTCCACCCGCTACGCCTGGCGCTGACGGGCGAGGAACAGGGGCCGGAGCTGCGCGCGCTGCTCCCGCTCATGGGGCGCGCGCGCGTGGCACGGCGGCTGGGGGCGTAAGCCGGCCTCCGACCGGCTTGGCACGCGCCGCGCCGCGCCCCACACTGGAATCCGCCAGCTATCGGAGACGCCCCGTGCCGCCGATCTTCCCGACCCGGCCGAATGTCTATGCCGCTTCCCCGCTCGACCGTGCCGCCGCGCGACGGACCGACGCCGCCTGGATCGCAGCCCGGCTCGATGACCCGGGATCGCTGGTGGTGCCCACCTGGCGCAATCGCAACCTGGTCGTAGGGATGGAGGAAGGCGCGCCGAGCGCCGTCTATCTTCGCGCGCCCGAAGCGGCCCCGCTGCGCGACGCCGACCGATCCTGGGTGTTTCTCGGGTTGCTCGATCAGGCCGCGGTGTTCGCGCTGGATCTCAGCGATGCCGAAGATCCGGCCGTGCTTTTTGACACGCGCGGCGGCAGCTTTGTCGATCTGCGTTCGGTCGGCTGGGGGGCGCCGCGGCCGGAAGCGGCGGTGCTCGCCCATGCGCGCGGCCTGTTGCACTGGCGCGCGCGGCATCGCTTCTGCGGCGTCTGCGGCGCGCCCTGCGAACCGAAAAGCGCCGGCCACGTGATGGCGTGCACCGGTTGCAAGGCAGACCATTTCCCCCGCACCGATCCCGCCGTGATCATGCTGGTCACGCGCGGCGATCGCGCATTGCTGGGTCATTCGCAGCGTTTCCCGCGTGCCAACATGTATTCCACCCTGGCCGGTTTTGTGGAACCGGGGGAAAGCGTGGAGGAAGCGGTGCGCCGCGAAGTGGCCGAGGAGGCGGGAATCACGGTCGGCGACGTATGGTATCATTCCAGCCAGCCCTGGCCGTTCCCCGGCAACATCATGCTGGGCTGCTACGCCGAGGGCCTATCGGAAGACATCACGATCGAGACCGAGGAACTGGTGGACGTGCGCTGGTTCTCGCGCGCCGAGATCGCCGATCCCGCCTCCCACGGCTTCATGCTGCCGCGTGGGGATTCGATCGCGCGGCGATTGGTCGAGGACTGGCTGGCGGCGTGACTGACAGCGCCAGAATGCGGGCGCGGGACTCGCAAAACGCCGCCAGCGGATCGGCGCCAATGATTTCCAGCACCACCGCCCCGTCGTAGCGCAGCCGCCGCGCCGTGCGCAGGATCGCGGGAAAATCGATCCCGCCGCTGCCGATCGGGTCGTGCCGCCAGGCCCCGCGCGGGGCATCCGACAAATGCAGCACGCGGATCCGGTCCCCTAGCGTTTCCATCCCGGCCACCGGGTCCTCGCCGATCGCGGCGGCGTTGGCAACGTCGTAAAGCACGTCCACAAGACCGTGATCGTCCTGATCCAGGAACGTGCGCAGGCTGCGTGCGTCGGGCAGGACCATGCCGGGGATGTTCTCGATCAGGATGCGCATCCCGCGCGCCTCGGCCGCTGCGACCAGCCGGACCAGCGCGCCGCGGAAAATGTCCCGCAGCCGGTCGTCGGGCGGGGGCAGCAGCGCATGGCTGCGCCCGGAGTTGATGGTCAGCCAGCGTGCACCCACCGCCGCGCCCACTTCCAGCGCCTGGGTATAGAGCGCGACCGAGGCATCCACCGTGCGCGGTGACAGCGACGCAAGGTTGGAATCGCTGCTGGGCAGATCGATCGCCAGCACCTCGCCGCCGCAGGCAGCGACCGTGGCGCGCAGCTGCGCCAGCCGCGCCGGGTCCGGCGTCCAGGGGTCCAGATGCGGCGCCATGCCCATCAGCTGGAACTGCCGCACGCCCACGGCGGCGAGACGCGCGACGGCTTCGGCTGCATCGCAGCTCCAGACGAAGCCGAACGTATGGGCGCCAGGCGCGAGCTCAGCCATTTTCGGCGATCAGGCGCTTATGGAACAGCAGGGCGTCGACCTCCGCGCCGGCGGCGGTCAGCAGCGCGGCGGGAAGGCGGCCCGTCTCGGTCCAGCCGACGGCGCGATACAGCGCCGCGGCCGCGCCCCCGGCCGCGGTTTCCAGCGTCAGCAAGCGGCGGTCGCGGGCGACGGCAGCGGCTTCGACACGGGCGAGCAGCGCACGGGCCAGGCCGCGGCGGCGATGCGCGGGATCAACCAGCAGCTTTTTCACCGCCGCGCGCTGCGGCTGGTTCGGCGGCGTCGCGAGGTCGAGGGTCACGGTCCCGGCCAGCACGCCGCGATCCCAGGCGACGCGCAGCTCGCGCTGCCCGCCCGCGACCTGCGTGGCGACACGTTCCCAATACGCGCGGGCGGTAGCCGGGGGGAGCGGGGGGAGAAACGAGACCGGCGCGCCCTCGGCGGCGCAGGCGATCAGCAACGCAGCCAGGCGCGGGACGGCCGAAGCGGCCCCGGCGACGTCCAGCGCGGCAATCTCCTCCCAGGGCCGGGCGTAGCCGTATTCCAGCGAATGCGAGAGATCGTGCAAGGGCCGGATCGGACCGGTGCGGACATAGGAATGCTTCTCGTAGAAACGGTGTGCGCGGGCGAAGCGCGTGTCGGACCACAGCACCAGGCGGATCGGCCCGGCCGCGGTCTCGGCGGCGGCCAGCAGCCGGGCGGCGAGACCGGTGCCGCGTTGGACGGCGTCCACATACAGCTTGCAGATTTCGGCGGTTCCCGGATCGACCGGGCGGACCGCGATCATGCCGACGATGCGCCCGCCCTCCTCGGCCGCCCATAGCGCGCCGCCGGCATCGGCGTAGTAGCTGGCGAGCGCGCGCAGTTCCGGGACCTCGTGCTCCAGATCGAGCACGATCGAGGGGTATTCGCTCCAGCAGGCGCGGATCAGGGCGAAGAACCCGGCCGCGTCGGCATCCCGACCCGGCCGGATCGTCGCGGTCACCGCAGCGTCTCGCAGAACGCGACGATGCGGCGGCAGCCTTCCACCAGCACGGTTTCCTCGGACGCGGTGCTGACGCGGATATAGGGGCTCATGCCGTAGGACACGCCGGGGACGATGGCGACATGGGCTTCCTCCAGCAGCGCGCGGGCGAAATCCTCGTCCGAGGTCAGGCGCCGTCCGGAAGGCGAGGTCTTGTCCAGGCAGCCGGCGATGTTGGGGAACACATAGAACGCGCCTTCCGGCTTGTGGCACGACAGGCCCGGGGCGGCGTTCAGCATTTCCACCGCGATGTCGCGGCGGCGCTGATAGGCGGCGGCCATTTCGGCCGCGCCCTCCTGCGGGCCGTCCAGCGCGGCGGCGGCGGCGGCCTGCCCTACCGAGGACACGCCGGCGGTGATCTGCCCCTGCATGTTCACCATGGCCTTGATCAGCGCGCGCGGCCCGGCGGCGAAGCCGATGCGCCAGCCGGTCATGGCGTAGGTCTTGGACACGCCACTGATGGTGAGCGTCCGGTCCGCGAGATCCGGCGCCACCGCGGCCATGGTGGCGTGGCGGAAGCCGTCGAACACCAGATGCTCGTACATGTCGTCCGACATGATCCAGATGTCGGGATGGCGACGCAGCACCGCGGCGATCTCGGCCAGCTCGGCGGCGGAACAGGCCGCGCCCGAGGGATTGTTCGGGTTGTTCAGCATCAGCCACTTGCTGCGCGGGGTGATGGCGGCTTCGATATCCTCGGCGCGCGGCTTGAAGCCGTTGTTCTGCGGGCAGGGGACGAACACCGGCACGCCGTCCAGCAGGTTGGTCATCAGCGGATAGGCGTTCCAGGACGGCACCGGGATCACCACCTCGTCGCCCGGGTCCACCGTGGCGGCCAGCGCGTTGTAGATGCACTGCTTGCCGCCATTGCCGACGCTGATCTGATCGAGCCCGAATTCCAGCCCGGAATCGCGGCGGAACTTGCGCTGGATGGCAGCCTTCAGGGCCGGGGTGCCGTCTTGCGGGGGGTATTTGGTCTCACCGCGCAGGGCGGCCTGATACCCGGCCTCGATCGCCGGACGCGGGGTGGCGAAGCCCGGCTCGCCCAGGGTCAGCGCCACCACATCCACCCCCTGGGCGCGCAATTCGCGCGCGCGCATGGTCATGGTGGTGCTGGCCGCGACCTGGACGCGCGCCAGGCGTTGCGCCAGCGCGGGCATCAGGAAAGGCCCGCGCAGAACCGCTGGATGCGGATGCAGGCTTCGGTCAGGGTCGGCAGGTCGGACGCGTAGCTGACCCGGAAATGATCCGGATAGCAGAACGCCGCGCCATGCACGGTGGCGACGCCTTCTTCTTCCAGCAGCGCGGTGACGAATGCTTCGTCATTGGTGATCTTCCGGCCCGCGCGCGTGGTCTTGCCGAGGCAGCCGCGCATCCCGGGATAGACGTAGAACGCGCCTTCCGGTTTGTGGCAGGTCAGGCCCGGCGCGGCGTTCAGCATCTCCACCACCAGATTGCGCCGTTCCTGATAGGCCACGCGCATCACCTCGATACTGTCCTGCTGGCCGGTCAGGGCTTCCAGCGCGGCGGCCTGGCTGATCGAGGTGGGGTTGGAGGTGGACTGGCTTTGCAGCTTGTCCATCGCCTTGATCAGCGCCACCGGCGCGCCGGCATAGCCGATGCGCCAGCCGGTCATCGCATACGCCTTGGAGCAGCCGTTCATGGTCAGGGTGCGGTCGCGCAGGCGCGGTTCCACTTCCAGGATGGTGGCTGGTTTGAAGCCGTCATAGGCGAGCTTCTCGTAGATGTCGTCGGTGAACACCCACACATCCGGATGGCGCATCAGCACTTCGCAGATCGGGCGGAGTTCGTCGGCGTTGTACGCGGCGCCGGTGGGGTTGCAGGGATTGTTGAACATGAACCATTTGGTGCGCGGGGTGATCGCGGCTTCCAGGTCCTCGGCGCGCAGCTTGAAGCCGTTGTTCTGGCCGCAGGGCACCAGCACCGGCTTCGCTTCCGCGAGCGAGACGATGTCCGGGTAGGTGACCCAGCACGGGCTGGGAATGATGACCTCATCGCCCGGGCCGGTGGTGGCGAGCATGGCGTTGAAGATCACCTGCTTGCCGCCGGTGCAGATGATGATCTCCTCCGGCTTGTAGTCCAGGCCGTGATCGGTGGCGAAGCGGGCGGCCACGGCGCGGCGGAGCGCGGGGGTGCCGGAGACGTCGGTGTATTTGGTCTCGCCGGTCTGGATGGCGCGGATCGCCGCGTCCTTGACGTTCTGCGGCGTGTCGAAATCGGGTTCGCCCTGCGACAGGCTGATCACGTCCTTGCCCGCCGCCTGCAGGGCGCGGGCGACGGTGGAGATGGCGATGGTCAGGCTGGGGCTGATGCGGTCGAGGCGGTCGGAGGTAAGCTTCATGGGGGCGTGGCCTGGGGCGCGGGAGGCTTCGGGGAAAGGCGGCGGAACCTAGCGAAGGCGGGGGTTGGGGGCAATCTTCCGGGGTGGCAGTGCTGCGATGCAGAAGGGGGCGGCGCTTATCGCAGGGTCCGTGCGGCAGGCGGTTTGTTCGGGCAGCCGGGCCCCACCGCTATCGGGTGAACCGCCCGCGCCAGGCTGATCCCCCCTGTTCCTCTCGGCGCGAGAAATAACGGCGCCGACCGAGCCTCGGTCCGAAGCGGCTTCCCGGCACGGCGCAAGCGTTGCGGCCGTGCCGCGAAGCAACCGGCGTGTCAGTTCAGCAATCCGGCCTCACTCATCGCGGCGCGCACCCGCGCGCGCGTCACCTCGGCCGGCGGGGCCAGCGGCAGGCGGCAGTGATTCGCGGTTTTGCCCAGCAGGCTGGCGGCGTATTTCACCGGGCCGGGGCTGGTTTCGGAAAACAGCGCGTCATGCAGCGGGACCATCCGATCCTGGATTGCCATCGCCTCGGCCATCCGCCCGTCGGCCCAGGCGGCGTGCATCTCGGCGCAGAGCCGCGGCGCCACATTGGCGGTCACGCTGATGCAGCCATGCCCGCCGGCGGCGAGGAACGCCAGCGCGGTATGATCCTCCCCGGACAATTGGCAGAACTCCGTGCCGCAGGCGCGGCGCGTGTGCAGCGGCCGGGCCAGGTTGGCGGTCGCGTCCTTCACGCCGACGATGTTGCGGTGCCTGGCAAGGCGGCCCATCGTCTCCACGCTCATGTCGATCACGGAACGGGGCGGGATGTTGTAGATGATGATCGGCAGGTCGACCGCATCGGCGATGGCGGAGAAATGCAGATACATCCCCTCCTGCGTCGGCTTGTTGTAATACGGCGTGACGATCAGCGCCGCGTCGGCGCCGGCCTGCTTGGCGTGGCGGGTCAGCGCAATCGCTTCGGCGGTGCTGTTCGATCCGGTGCCGGCGATCACCGGCACGCGGCCGGCCGCAACTTCGACCGCGATATCGGTCACGCGCTTGTGCTCGTCATGGGTCAAGGTGGGCGATTCGCCAGTGGTACCGACCGGAACCACCCCGCCGGTGCCTTCCTTGATCTGCCAGTCCACGAAATCGGCGTAGGCTTTCTCGTCGATCGACCCGTCGGCGCGCATTGGCGTGATCAGGGCGACGAGCGATCCCTTGAACATCGGGTTCCTCCGTTCGGGGCGGTGGCGGCGGGTGCCGGGAAGCGCGGAAACTAGGCGCAAGGGGGATGCCTCGCAAGCGCGCGCGGGGGTAGAGAGAAGCATGAGCCGCCACCGCCCCGGCCGATCGGACCCGCCCCGCCGCGTTCCGCGAGCGGTGGGACGCAGGATGCCGGCCTCGCTGGTCGTGACCCTGCTGCTATCCGCCCCGCTGCTGTCCGTGCTGACCCGCCCGGCGTGGGCGGCCGACCCGATGGCGTTCGTGGCCGCCGGCGACTGGGCGGCGGCCGAGGCGGCGGTGGCGCGCGCGCCGGACCCGGTCGCCCGCCAGTTGGTCACGTTCTACCGCCTGCTGACCCCGGGCGCCGCAACCCCCGGGCAGATCGCGGCGTTC
>DAHWDR010000326.1:0-1683 GCA_027330745.1 Acetobacteraceae bacterium
CGTTGCGGGCTGCCAAAATCTCGGCATCGGTCACGCCGAGGGCGCGCTTGCGGGCTTCGACGGCCGCGACGAATGCTTGCAACGGAACAGGATCACGCATCAGGTCAGATCTATCGCATCCGGATCGCCCGTTTCTTCGACAATCCGGCGACGCAGATAGGTCCGATCCGGGGTCGCGGCAGGCCGAAACAGTAAGCGGGCCTGGCGCAGCATGGCGTGGTCGTGCTGGTTAGAGGCCGCATATTGTCCCAGCCGGTCCGCGATCAGGTCCTCGACCGGGGGAAACAGCACATGCGCGTCCGGCGCGACCGCGACGGGCTGGATCCGCGCAGAGTCGGTGCGGCCGTCGAACAAGGCGCCGGAGACCCGTTCAAACCCGTAGCGCGGCAGGTCCGGGTGGTAGAAGCCACGCCGCATCCGTCCCGAGCGGTCCTCGCGCCGGCAGCCCTCGGCCAGCAGGGACGCTTCGAATCCGAGATCTGCCACCAAGTCGAAATCGCCCGAGAGTATCGCGCCTTGCGTGTAAAAAGCGCGACCGCAGCGCCACCTACGATGACCATACGCCGTCCGGTTTCGCGCCGGTACCGCTCGGTCGCGCGGGACAGCATCGCCAGAGCGTCCGTGTAATCCGCGGGCAACCCGCTCACCCAACGTCTCCTCAGCGACCGGTCTACAACATCTTAGCCCGCCGCCCGCCTACCCCGCCAGCAAGGTCCGCATCGCCCCCCACTGCCCGAACAACCGCAACAGCACCCGCGCCGCCCGGCCGCGCGCGCCGGTCAGTCCCGGGTCGCGCGCCAGCAGCACGGCCGCGTCCCGATGCGCCATCAGCAACAACCCCTCATGCGCGTCCGGATCGGCCAGGCGGAACCCGGGCTGGCCGGCCTGGCGCGTGCCCAGCACGTCGCCGGCGCCGCGCAGGCGGAAATCGGCATCGGCGATGACGAAGCCGTCATCGGTGTCGCGCAGCAGGGTCAGGCGCTCGCGCGCCGCCCGGGTCGGGGCGTCGTCATGGACCAGCAGGCAGAAGCTGGCGACCGCGCCGCGCCCCACGCGCCCGCGCAGCTGGTGCAGTTGCGCCAGGCCGAAACGCTCGGCATGTTCGATCACCATCACGGATGCGGCGGGGACATCGATGCCGACTTCGACCACCGTGGTCGCCACCAGCACCCGGGCCAGCCCGGAGGCGAAATCGGCCAGCGCGCGTGCCCGGACCTCCGGGTCCTGGCGGCCATGGGCCAGCGCCACGACGGGGCCGAAGCGCGCGGTCAGCATCGCGTGGCGTTCCTCGGCGGCGGCGAGGTCCGAGACCTCGCTCTCCGCCACCAGCGGGCAGACCCAGTAGATTTGCGCGCCGTCCGCCAGCTTGCGCGCCAGGCCGTCGATCACGTCGCCCAGCGTGGCCAGTGAGTGCAAAGTGGTGCGGATCGTGCCGCGCCCGGCGGGTTTTTCGGTCAGGCGGGAGATCTCCATCTCGCCCCACTGGGTCAGCAGCAAGGTGCGCGGGATCGGCGTGGCGGTCATCACCAGCACATCCGTCTCCGGCCCCTTCTCGCCCAGCAGCAGGCGTTGCGCGACGCCGAAGCGGTGCTGCTCGTCGATCACCGCCACACCCAGGTTGTGATACGCGACGGCTTGCTGGAACAGGGCGTGGGTGCCGACCACGATCGGCACCGATCCATC
>DAHWDR010000346.1:0-6916 GCA_027330745.1 Acetobacteraceae bacterium
CGGCCCGTGCCGGTCCCACACCGGCACGACAAGGGCGCCACGGGGGAAACGGAGCCACTCGCATGAGCCGCATCGACCGCGCGATCAATATCGACGACCTCAAGCGGATCGCGCGCCGCCGCCTGCCGAAGATCATGTTCGACTTCATCGAAGGCGGCGCCGACGATGAAATCGGCCTGCGCACCAATGCCAGCGCGTTCCGCGATCTGCGCCTGGTGCCGCGTTATTACGTCGATACGTCGCGGCGCGAGCAGCGGGCCAAACTGATGGGTCGCGCCTATGCCAGCCCGTTCGGCATCGCGCCCACCGGCATGGCCGGCGCGTTCCGCCGCGACGCCGAGTTGTATCTGGCCGAAACCGCCGCCGCGGCCGATATTCCGTATCTGATGTCGGGCGCCTCCAACGCCTCGATGGAGCAGGCCGCGAAGCGGGCCGGCGAGAATCTCTGGTTCCAGATCTACGGCGCGCGCGACCGCAACGTCGCCGCCGATCTGGTCCGGCGCGCGATCGATCTCGGCCTGACCACGCTCGCGGTCACCTGCGACGTGCCGGTGTCGTCGAACCGCGAACGCAACCGGCGCAACGGCTTCGTGCGCCCGCTGCGCATGACGCTGCCCACCATTCTGGAAGCGATGCTGCATCCGGCCTGGGTGTTGAACTACTATCGTTCCGGCGGTCTGCCGATGCTCGGCAACTGGCAGCCTTATGCCGCGCAGGACGCGACGCCCGATCAGGTGGCGGATCTGTTCGCGCAGCAGACCCCGGATGCCAGCCAGAGCTGGCGCGACCTGGAAGCGATCCGCGCCGCCTGGCCGGGCAAGCTGCTGCTGAAGGGCGTGATGCACCCGGAAGATGCGCGCATCGCCGCCGGCATGGGCGTGGACGGGCTGATCGTGTCCAACCATGGCGGGCGGCAGTTGGATATGGCGCCCTCGCCGCTGGACATGCTGCCGATGATCCGCGCCGCCGTCGGTCCCGACATGGCGCTGCTGATCGACAGCGGCATCCGCCGCGGCTCCGACATCGTCGCCGCCTTGTGCCTCGGCGCGGATTTCGTCCTGACCGGACGCGCGACCTTGTACGGCGCCACCGCCGGCGGGGCGGAGGGGGTGAAGAAGGCGGTTGCCATTCTCCAGCGCGAGATCGATCTGGTGCTGGGACAACTGGGCGCGGTGAACCTGAACGCCCTGGGGCCGCATTTCCTGTTGGATACGGTGCGCGCCGAGGAAGAGCGCCGCAACTCCGGCGCGATGACCGGCCGGCGTTGAGCGTTGCGGCGGGTATGGGCGCCACCCCCGGGCGCCACCGCATGAGCGTCCCATCCGCGCCTTCCCGCCGGGCCCGGCGCGTGGGCCGGCCGTGACCGAACTGCCCGTCGCCGCCATCCTGCCCGCAATCCTGGCGGCGCTGGCAGCGGGACGCAACGTCGTGCTGCGCGCGCCGCCGGGGTCGGGCAAAACCACGCTGGTCCCCCCTGCCCTGCTCACCGCGTCCTGGCGCGGCGACGGACGGATCGTGATGCTGGAACCCCGCCGCCTGGCCGCGCGCGCCGCCGCGACGCGCATCGCCACGCTGCGCGGCGAAGCCCCAGGCGGGCTGATCGGCTACCGCACCCGGCTGGACGCCGCGGTCTCCGCCGCCACCCGGGTAGAGGTGCTCACCGAGGGGCTGTTGCTGCGCCGCCTGCTTGCCGATCCGCTGCTGGACGGCACCGCGGTGGTGATCCTGGACGAAATCCACGAACGCAGTCTGGACGCGGATCTGGCGCTTGCTTTGCTGTCCGACCTGCAACGCGGCCTGCGCCCCGAGCTGCGACTGATCGCGATGTCGGCGACCGCCGAGACCGCGCGGCTCGCGGCCCTGCTGGACGCGGCCGTCATCGAGAGCGCGGGAACCCCGCACCCGGTCGCGATCCACCATGCCGCCCGCGACCTTGCCCATCCGCGCGATCTGCCGGAAGCGATGGCCAAGGCGATCCGCGCCGCGCTGGCCGCGCATCCCGGCGATATCCTGGCGTTCCTGCCCGGCATGGCCGAAATCCGCCGCACCGAGGCCGCGCTGGCCGGGCTGTCCGCCCCGGTCCTGGCGCTGCATGGCGATCTCCCGCGCACCGTCCAGGATGCCGCGCTCGCGGCCAATCCCGCCGGCGGGCGGCGGGTGATCCTGGCCTCGCCGGTGGCCGAGACCTCGCTCACGGTCCCCGGCGTGCGCATCGTGATCGATGGCGGATTCCGGCGCGCGCCGTCATTCGACCCCGGCACCGGACTGAGCCGGCTCACCACCACCCGGATTTCGCGTGCCGCCGCCACCCAGCGCGCCGGCCGGGCGGGGCGCGAGGCGCCAGGCGTGGCGATCCGCCTGTGGACCGAGGGGCTGGGCCGCGGCCTGGCGCCGCAGGACCGCCCGGAAATCCTGGCCGCCGATCTGGCCGGGCTGGTGCTCTCGGTCGCGGTCTGGACCGAGGCCATGGGCACCACGCTCTCTGACCTGCGGTTTGCCGACGCCCCGCCCACCGGGGCTCTGGCCGCCGCGCGTGGTTTGCTTGCGGGTCTCGGCGCGCTGGACGCGGCCGGGGCGGTCACCGCGCACGGTGCGCGTATGGCCGCGCTCGGCGCGCATCCGCGCCTGGCGGCGATGATGCTGGCGGCGACAACCCCAGCCGAGGCCGCGCTGGCCGCCACCCTGGCCGCGCTGCTGGAGGAGCGCGATCCGCTGCGCGCGCCCGCCGCCCCGGCCGATCTGGGCACCCGGTTGGCCGCGATTGCCTCGGGGGCCAGTTCCGGGGCGGGGTGGGATCACGCCGCGCTTGCCACGATCCGCCGCGCCGCCGGGCAGTATCGCTCCCGGCTCGGGGTCGCCAACGGCGTGATCCCGCACGGCGATCCCGGCCGGCTGGTGGCGGCGGCGTATCCCGAGCGAATCGCGGCGCGCCGCGATCCCGGCGCGTTTCGCCTGTCGGGTGGCGGCAGCGCGCAGCTGGCGCCCGGCGATCCGCTGGCGCGCGCGCCGCTCTTGGCGGTGGCGGTCCTGCGCGGCTCCGGCACGCCGCGGATCGGCCTTGCCGCGGCGCTGGACCCGGCCGCCCTGCCCCCGGCGCTGGAAGCGCAGGTAACCCTCCAGGTCGAGACCGCGTTCGATCCCACATCCGGCGCGGTGCTGGCACGCCGCCGCCGCCGCCTCGGCGCGCTGGTCCTGTCCGATACCACCGCCCCCGCCAACCCCGAGGAAGCCGCCGCCGCCCTGGCCGCCGCCCTGGCGGGTCCGGCGTGGGAGCGGCTGGCCTGGCCGGATGGCGCGCGCCAGTTCCAGGCCCGGGTGGCGCGCATGGCCGCGCTGGAACCAGAAACCTGGCCCGATCTGTCGGACGTCGCGCTGCGGGCGGACGTGATCGGCTGGCTCGGGCCGCAGCTGGCTGGGCTGCGCCGCTTGTCGGAGGTGGCGGCGCTGGATCTGGCTGCGCTGCTCCGCGCGCGGCTGGATCGGGCGCTGGCGGCGCGGCTGGATCGTGAACTCCCCGAGGCCCTGGCGCTGCCCCAGGGTCGCGCCCCGATCGACTACACCGCGCCCGAGCCGGTCGCCTCGGCCAAGGCGCAGGCGTTCTACGGCCTGTCCACGACGCCGCGTCTGGCCGGTGGCCGCGTGGCGCTGCGCCTGGCGCTGCTGTCCCCGGCCGGCCGGCCGGTGGCGATCACCGCCGACCTGGCCGGGTTCTGGCGCGGCGGCTGGGCGGAAACCCGCGCCGCGCTGCGCGGGCGGTACCCGAAACACGACTGGCCGGAACGCCCGGGCTGAGGCGCACCGGCGCGGCCAGAGCTTGCCGAGCGATGCGATCGGGCTACGATCCCTCATAACAGGGAAGCGAGGGGGGAGGCGCGCGCATGTTCCGAGCGAGGCTGCGCGACGGCGCGCCGAACGCAGTGGCCGGGATGGTGCTGGGCCTGCTGACCGCGGTCAACGCCCTTGCTTATGCCGGACTGATCTATCGCGGGCCGCTGACGCCCGGGCTGCTGGTGGGCGCATCCGCGCTGCTCGCTGGCGCGGCGGTAAGTTCGGTGGCGATCGCGCTGCTGGCAAAATGTCCCGGGCTGATCGCCGCTCCCCTCGGTAGCACCGCGGTGGTTTATGCGCTGATCCCCGCGGCACTTGGCGCACATGCCGGCCTGACGGACCCGATCGCGCTGGCGCGTCAGGTTGCCGTGGTCTGCGGTCTGACCACTCTGTTCGCCGGGCTGGTCTATTGGTTGCTGGGCAATTTCCGGCTGGGCGCGCTGGCCCGGTTCCTGCCCTATCCCGTGATAGGCGGCTACAATGCCGGGCTGGGCTGGCTGTTCATCGCCGGCGGCATCGAGCTCGCGACCGGCGCACATCCGGCCGCGGCAATCGCGCAGGCGCTGACCTCGGCCACGGCGATGGGCAAGCTGCTGGCCTGCCTGGGCGGAGGGATCGCCCTGGTCGCGGCCAGCCGACGCTGCAAACACTGGGCGATCATTCCGATCGGCCTGGTCGCGGCGGTGCTGGGGTTCAACGTGATTCGCCTTGCGCTCGGCGCCGATATGGGCGCCGCCAGCCGCGCCGGCTGGCTGCTCGGCCCGTTCGCGCAGGGACAGATCTGGTCGCCGCCCGACTGGGGCGCGCTCGCCGGGCTCCCACCCGCGCGGCTGGTCGCGACCATCCCGCTCGTGCTCACCACCCTGTTAGCTGGGGGGACCACGGCGATCATGATGCTGAGCGGACTCGAGCTCGAACTGCACCAGACCATCGATATCAATGCGGAGCTGCGCGCGACCGGCTTCGCCACCGTCGGTGCCGGTCTGTTCGGCGGGATCGTGGCGTCCCCGTCGCTGACCTCCACCACGTTGGCTCACGGCCTGGGAGCGCGCGGACGTTCCGCGGGCGTGATCGCAGGCGCGGTCTGCGCCCTGATGCTGGCCGGGGGAACCGGCATGCTGGGGGCAATCCCGCGCTTCGCGATCGGCGCGCTGCTGGTGTTCAATGGCGCCGAGCGCCTGGTGGACCGGGTCTGGTTCGACCGCCGCCGTCTGCCGCCGCTGGAATGGGGGGCGCTGCTGGCGGTACTGCTGACCGTCGTCTGGGCCGGCTTGCTGACCGGGGTCGTGGTCGGTCTCGGCATCACTTTGTTGCTGTTCGTACTCGACTACCGTCAGGTCTCGGTGGTGCGGGTGTCAGCGACCGGGGCCGCGCATCGCAGCAGCGTGATGCGTCCGCTGACCGAGGACGCAGCGCTGCGCGCGGCCGGTGCGGCGATCGGTCTCCTGCGGCTGCAAGGCTACCTGTTCTTCCTCAATACCGCCGCGCTGACCGAGGCGCTGCCGCCAGCCGGGCCGCGCTTCGTGATCATCGATTTTCGCGCCGTCGCCGGAATGGACAGCTCGGCGGGGATGACCGTGCGCCGGGTGCATCAGATTGCGCGCGAGCGCGGCTATGCGCTGATGCTGACCGGCCTCCGCCCGGCGCTGCGCGCCCGGTTTGTCAGGCTGCATTTGGCGCTCGCCTCCCCCGGCGTCCCAGAATGGAAGACCGAGGACCTGGCGCTGCAATACGCCGAGGCAACGGTGCTGGAAGCCGCCATCCCGCCCGGGACCGCGCCGCCGGCCTCGTTCGCCGCGCTGTTCGCGGCGACGCTCGATCATCCGGTCGCGCCGGAGCGGATTGCGCCGTATCTCGATCATGGCGCCCTGGCACGCGACGCGGTGTTGATCCGTCAGGGCGATCGATCCGATTCGATGTCGCTGATCACCGCGGGCCGGGTCGCGGTGCGGCTGGATCAGGCGGATGGGCCGTCGCTGCCGCTCGCCACCGCCGGTCCGGGAGTGGTGATGGGCGAAATCGGCTTCTACACGGGCGTGCCGCGCACCGCGACCGTGCTGGCCGAGGTCGATACCCGCACCGAAACATTGTCGCAGGACTCGCTGGCGCGCATGGAGCGCGACGATCCGGCACTGGCGAGCCTGTTCCACCGCCTGATCACCCACATGTTGGCCGACAAGCTGGCGGCGAGCACCCGCCAGCAGGCGCAGAGCGGACTCTGACGGCCGCCCCGGCGGATGCGCCGGCGCGCGCCTCTGACCGGACAGAAGGGAGACGACGCATGAGAGTCCTGGCCGCGGAGGTCAGCACCGCCCTTGCCACACTCGACCCGCCTGCCGCGGTGCGTCGCGCCGGCGACACGGTAGCGGCGCTATGCCGGATGTTGCCGCGTTTAGAGGCCGAGCCGGCGGCCGACCTCGCTGCATTGCCGTTCCTCAGCGATCCCACTCTGCCGGCCGGGATGACCGGGATCATCCTCGCCGCCTGGCACCGGCGCCTGGCACGCACCGGCCGGCCCAGCCTGCCCGCGCTGCTGGCCGCGGCGTTCGACGCAATCGGTCTGGGGCCGGACGCGCCCGAGCGGCGCCTGGCCATGCTGGGTGCGGTGCTTGCCCACGCCACCCCGGCGCCACGGTTCCACAATGCGCGCCATACGCGCGAAGTGGTGGCTGATGCGATCTGGCTGGCCGCCGCCACCTCGGCGCTGCCGACCGCGGATCATGCGCTGCTGCTACTGGCCGCGACCATCCACGATCTTGGTCATGACGGCGGCACCAACACGCGCGCCGACGCCTTCGGGCAGGTGCGGACGATCCCCTGCCTGCTGGAGGACCGCGCAGTGGCGTTGATCCTGCCCGCCGCGGCGCGGGCCGGGCTGGCGCCGGCGCGCCAGGCGGACCTGATCGCGATCGTGCGCGCCACCGATATCGCGCTGCGCCCGGCGCTGACCGCGCTGCACGACGCGCCCGGTTTGCCCCCGTCCCTGCTGTCCCGGCTGGCCGCGCGGCCACGCGCGCTCCGGGTCGCGGCGCTACTGGCCGATGCCGACGTGCTGGCCTCGGCCGGGTTGACGGAGGCGAGCCTGCGC